>CACZTE010000079.1 GCA_902784045.1 uncultured Eubacterium sp.
CGCACGCTGCCGCCGGTCAGATGGGGGCGAAGGCAAAGTTTTTCCGCAGTGCTTCCGCTGTCGTGACCTTCCAGCCAGTAGGTGTCCATGCTCTCTCTAGCCGGATGATTCGGCGGGAAATTAAGTTTGTCAAAAGCGTAAAGCTCACTGGTAATTTCGTCTTCTTCAAAAATTTCAAATCCCATGGAACGAAAGGCGTCGTTCAAATCGTAGCACATCTGGGTGATGGGATGAAGACCGCCGGAGGAGGGCATCACGCCGGGCAGCGTATAGTCAAAATCATCGCTGACTTCCGAGGCCTTGAGCTTGAGCTCCATCTGCTTGTCCTCCATGATGGCGGTGACCTCAGTTTTAACGCGGTTTAGCATTCTTCCGGCTTCCTTGCGCATTTCCATGTCCAAATTCGGAATTTCTTTCATCAAGCGGCTGACCGCTCCTTTTTTTCCGATGAATGCCGCTTTGATATTTTGAAGATCATTTTCGTTGGCAGCGTCCATCACCGCGTCTCTGGCTTCTTCAAGCACGCCTGTGATTTTGTCACGCATCGTTTCTTTATTGGATTCGCTCATTTTCCGTATACTTCCTTTCTAACTGCGGGGAATTTTTAAAAATAAAAATCCCCTGATGATTATTTCATCAAGGGACGAGAAATCTCGCGGTACCACCCTCGTTCGATGTCCCGCCTAAAGCGGCGGCATCGCGCTCATTTGTGATGTTCCATCGATTTAACGCTTTCGCCGTGAAACATATTCAGGTCAACATAACCAAAAGCGAAAGCTTTTCATCGAAAAGCTCCGGTACCGAAATTCGGACGCGGCGGCCGCGGGAAACTTTCAACCGGTGATTTCCCTCTCTGTCTGGCGGTTTATGCCGTGCTTACTGACATACCTTCATAGCCGTAAACTGTGAATTAGTTTCCCACAAAGGACGTTGTTTGTCAATTCTTTTTATTGATCGGATGATGACCTTAACGGCAAAACACACGGTTTTATTAAAAAAACAGACAGAAATGCCCCGATATCAGCATGAGATATGGTCAACCTGCCGGTTTAATTTGCATTTTTTCTTAAATCATGGTAAGGTAACGGCAACCGTGAAATCACCCGTCGACGTGTCCCAAATGCCAACAATGTTTTTGTGATAAGAAACGGTCAATACTCAAAGATGATGACAGAATCAACAACATCGCGGCGATAGCGATATCAAGACAGTGATGGGATGGAGATTAATACTGAGGAGAAATTGTTTTATGGAGAAGACATACCAAAAAGGTTTTGCCGGTTGGATGAAAGAAAGCGTCTTGCTGATAAAACCAAATCTGGCGGTTTTATTGATTTTTGAGTTTTTCTACACAATAATCGGTCACGGAATAATCTTCGGATTCGGTAAATGGTTGATGAATTACGTGATACAATCCGCCGGTTTTACATTCGTGGAAGGCGGCAATATATTAAAAATTATTGCCAATCCGCTTTGCCTGGCGACAGGCATTTTGATCGCGGTGGTCTATGCTTTTTACACCGTTATCGAGTTTACCGCTTTGATTTCAACTTATCAGGCATCCCGGGTTGGACAGACCGTCACATTGTGGGGATTAACCAAAACATCCGTGAAAAAAGCCGCTTTGGTTTTTATTCCGAGAAACTGGCTGTTTTTCCCCTATATGTTCATTTTACTTCCGTTATTTAGCTTCGGTGGTATGTCCAACTTTTTCGATTCTTTTTCGATTCCCGAATTTATTACCGATTTTATCGCGGAAAAACCCGTTTTATCAGCGCTGGTCATCGCCTTGTCGATCGCCCTTTTTGTCTTAGTCGTCTTTTTGACCTTTCTGCCGCACTTCTTCACATTGGAAGAGGATGCCTTTATACCCTCCGCCAAAAGGAGTTTTGCCCTTGTCCGCGGCAAATTGATCAAAACCATTGGCTATTTCGCGGGATCCGCCGCGATTTCTTACATCCTGACCACCTTGCTGATCTTGCCCGTCGCTTTTCTCGCCTCTTTTGTGACAGGTCTTCCGGCTGTCAAGACATTATTTAATTCAATCGTCAATTCCGATTTGCTGGTCTTAATCGGTAGTCCCCAAACGGCAGCCGCGACAGCGACAGTGATTGTCGTCTCGGCCTTTATCTCAATCATCGCCCTGCTCATCAGCATCATCAACGCGCCGTTGTTATACGCGCTATTGACCTCCGCCTTTTTCCGTCTCTGCGCTGAAAAAGACGTCGACATCACAGATGACATTCCCGAAAGCTTAAAGATGAATCCCAAAGACCCGTCAAGAAGAGGAATCAAAATCGCCGCCCTCTGCGTGTTCCTTTTGTGCTTTTTAGGATATCGCAGCATCAGTTTAGGTAATAAGCTTTTGCGGGGCGGTTTCGGAAACTTCGGGAGGATCCAGGTTGCGGCTCATCGTGGCGCCTCCGCGACAACACCGGACAACACCCGGGCGTCTTTGCAAAAGGCCATCGATATCGGTGCCGATTATGTGGAAATTGACGTGGTGGAGACCAAAGACGGCGTACTCATTATTTCGCACGATTTAGACCTCAATCGAAAATGCGGCATTGACCGGAAAATAGGAGAAATGACTTATGACGAATTAAAAGATCTTGACATCGGCTCCCATTTCAGTCCCGAATTTTCAGGAGAGCGTTTTATGACATTGGATGAAGCCATTGATATGTGCGACGGCAAAATCAAAATGAACATCGAACTCAAACCGGCGCCCACCGATCAACAATTTGTCGAAAAAGCCGTAAAGATTTTCCAGAATCACAACTTTTATGACAAAGGGTTCTATGCGTCTCTCAACCTTGACACCCTGAAAGCCGTTGAAAAAATCGATCCCAGAATCAATACCTGTCTCGATACCTTTGTGGCGGCCGGAGAAATTGAGCTTTGCGAAGTTGACATTTACAGCATTGAAGCGACGTTTTTAACCGACGATCTTCTCGACAATATACATGATTATGAAAAAACCTGCTGGGTGTGGACGGTTAACGATGAAAACAACATGGACGCCGTGATGGATCATCCCATTGAAGGCATCGTCACCGATGACCCTGCCAAAGCGATGGAAATGTCAAAAGAAAAAAATGTATCCCGCGGGGAATACATGCAGACGATTTTGTTCAACGCCATGGTAGACATTATATAAGAATAGGAGAATACAATCATGAATAAAAAAGACGGCTTTCCGCTTTGGCGCGTCCTGTTTTTCGTAGGCGCCCTGGTAATTGATATTGTGATGATCTTTCTCGCCATCCGGTTTTTTAATTTTCAAACATCGGATATTTACGGACAGATCGCGTTTAAACACGCTTGGCCTCTTGCCATCATTCCGTGTCTGGCTATCTCAATTGTCGGTTTGATTTTAAACCGGAATTTTACGGCGATTCGCGCTTTTGCCGTCCAGCTGGTATTAACCCTTCTTTGGGGATTATGGCTCGCTATGTCCCAAGGCGTCATGTTCGGCGGATCGATTGATGCCGGTATTCTTCGCGTTTTCAGCGTGGCGAGCATCTGCTTAATCGCGGCGTTGGTGTTATTCCAACTGGATATTATCCTCAAAAACCCGGTCCGCCGCTTTTTCGCCGACCGTCAAAACACGCAGACAAAAGCGTCCATCAACACCGCGTCGATGAGTCTTTCAGAAAAGAAATCGCTTTTAAGCGCCATCAACACAAGTCTCAAAAACGACAGAATCGACTGACCTTCGCCGACCTATCACACATCATTTAAAATCATGTCGCTGTGCCTTTACCTCATTTTCGGCGCAGCGGCTTTTTTAAACAATGAAACTCGGCGGCGCGTTCGTCTTATCAACCGTATTCCGAAATTTTACACATTTTTTGAAAAATCAACAGATATTATCCACAATCCATAATTTTCTGTTGATAAATTTGTGGATTTTTGTGAAAATATAACTAAATCATTTAAAGAATTTGAATTGATGATGCGGATAAAAAATAAACAGCTTGTGGATAATCGGCACGCGTCAAAATCAATGCACATTTTATTCCTGTTCTGTGTGAAAAAACAGACCGGTTCACAGCTGACTTTTTCTTAAAAATATATGATCTAAGAGAAAAACAAAAGTCAGATGATCTAATCCGCGTATCAAATCATCAAACGATTGGAGGTACCCGTGGACAATCACATTCATCAAATATGGAATGAGACCTTAAACGTCATTCAGGAAGACGTTTCTGTTACTAAAATCAGCTTTACCACATGGTTTGCGGGCCTTGAACCCTTGGCTTTAGCCGACGGGATTTTTTATGTCAAAGTATCCGACTCATTCACGCTGTCCATTCTTTCCGGCAGATATCAATCTCTGATCGACAACGCTTTGCATATGGTTAGCGGTCAGCCGACAAAAGTCAAATTTGTCTTAAATGAATCCGACGTTCCGCAAAATTCCTCAAAAACGGTCAATAAAAAAGACATCCAGTCAGACAACAACCAATCCCATCAAACAGATTCACAGGCCGCGGAGATAACCTACCGCAACAATTTAAATCCCAAATACAGCTTTGATAAATTTGTTATCGGCGAAAACAACCGTTTTGCCCACGCCGCCTGCGTCGCCGTATCCGAAGCACCCTCCGAACGCTATAATCCGCTGTTCATCTACGGCGGCGTCGGTCTTGGAAAAACCCATCTGATGCAGGCTATCGGCAATTATATTCTGGAATACACGCCGAACAAAAAAGTCGTTTATATCTCTTGCGAAACTTTTATTAACGAATTTATCGAAGCCATTCAAAACAAAGACAACAACGCCTTTCGCAACCGCTACCGCAGCGTCGACATCCTTTTAATTGACGACATCCAATTTCTCGCCGGTAAGGACGGGACTCAAGAAGAATTTTTTCACACCTTCAACGCCCTCCATGAGGAAAACAAACAAATCGTCATCAGCTCCGACAGGCCCCCGAAAGAAATTCCCAATCTCGCCGAGCGCTTAAGAAGCCGCTTTGAAATGGGGCTGATTACCGATATTTCGGCGCCTAACTTCGAAACCCGAATGGCCATTCTCCGAAAAAAAGCCGAGGCGGAACCCGAATATATTCCCGATGAGGTCCTAAGCTTTATCGCCGATCACATTCATTCCAATATCCGAGAGCTGGAAGGCGCGCTGACCACTGTCATCGCCTATTCCAAGCTGCACGGCAATAAGCTGACGCTTGATGTGGCCCGAGAAGCGCTGCGCGATCTCTTCACGACCAAACAGCATGAGATCAACGCCGACTACATCAAAGAAATCACTGCGAAATACTTCAATGTGACCGTCGCCGAGATCAACGGCAAAAAACGCACCAAAAACATCACCCTTCCCAGACAGGTCGCCATGTATCTCTGCCGAGAAATGACCAATATGTCGCTGCCGAAAATAGGAGAGGAATTCGGCGGCCGCGACCACTCAACCGTCATTCACGCCTGTTCGCGCATTTCAGACAATATTGAGCAAAGCGCGGACTTCAAAAATCTTGTGGTGCGCATTCAAAACGAAATTCAAGGCAGCTGAAATAGTTATTCACATTGTTCAACAGCACTGTCCGCAGGAATCTCACACATTTTAAACAAGTTCGAAATACCAAAAAACCGCTTGGTTTCTTGATTTCAACAGATATCCACAATATCCCCAGGGCTTATTATTACGACTACTAATTAAATAATATAAATAATATAAATAATAAATATAAAGAGGTACCCCATGAAATTCGATTGCGAAAAAGACACCCTTATTCAAGCGATTAATATTGTATCACGCAGCGTATCCTCCAAATCCGTACAACCTGTTTTAGAAGGTATTTTATTTCAAGCGAATCAAGAGCGCTTGGAACTGACGGCAACCAATTTGGAAATCAGCGTCAAAACTGCCATTCCCGTCCATTGCGAAGAGCCGGGCAGTGTTGTTCTTCGCTCCGGTCTCATTTCCGATGTCATCAGGAAATTTTCCGAAAATGACGTCTTTTTTGAAATAGACGAGAATTATCAAACCAAAATCGAATGCGGACTGTCCACTTTTAATCTTCGCGGTCTGTCCGATGAAGAATTTCCCGGATTTCCGCCAATAGCCGATGATGATGAGTTTATCGTCGACAGTGTTGAATTGAAAAATATGATTGCCGATACGGTTTTCGCCGTTGCTCAGCGTGAGAATATTCCCGTTTTAACCGGGATGAAAGTGGAAATTTCAGGAGATCAAATTCGCGTCATCGCGTTGGACGGTTACCGCCTGGCGCTGCGTGAAGGACATCTTATCAAATCCGCGTCCCGTGAGCTTTCCGTCATCGTGCCGGGAAAAAGCATGCAGGAATTGTCAAGACTCTTATCCGATGTGGAAAAAGAAATTGTCGTCAACCTGTCCAAATCTCAGATTTTCTTTGAAATCGGCGAAACCCGTTACACCTCCCGTCTTTTGGAAGGGGAATTTATCAACTTCCGCAATATTATCCCCAAAGAAAAAAATACGTCTGTGGTCATCGATCGTCATGAATTGCTCCTCGGCACCGAACGAGCGGCTTTAATGGCGAGAGAAGGAAAAAACAATTTAATTAAAATGGATTTTGAGGGCGACAAAGTCATTTTGACCTCCAACGCTGAAGACGTCGGTACATCCAGAGATATGGTGCCCATTCAGAAAACCGGGGATGATATCCGCATCGCTTTTAATTCCAAATTTGTCATTGACGTACTGCGCGCTTTAAAATCCGACAAAATCACCATGGACTTTACCAATGAAGTCGGACCGATGACCATTGAGGGCGAAGGATACACTTATCTCATTTTACCTGTCCGAGTGATGAATTAACCCATGATAAATTTGACTATATTGAGGCGTCGGAAATCCATTTGCGTCATACGTTAACGCGGGTATTCGCGTTTATGATGGAATGCGATTTAATCTTCTCTCATTATTCAATGCGAAAGATAAAAAATGATTTCGCCTGCATCGATTGATTGACGTGGAGATTTTTGAACTCTTCCAAATTTAACAAAGAATCACGGACAGATTTGGGTATCAAATGATTTTATGATTTAATTCATTTTTAATTGCGAACCGGTCATACATCTGTTTAAAACGCATTTACGAATTTTGTTGCGTTTTTCGATCATCAAACTGTTTAACTTTTAAATCAAATGAGAGAGTTGCGAAAATTTAACAGAAAATAGCTTTTTACGGCATTTTTTCAAAAATAATATGTACAAACCTTCAATTCTTAATAAGCGGCTTAAAATCGAAATTTTTTACGGATTTTAAGCCGTTTTTTTATTTTTATGATATAATAGATGTGAAAAATGAAATCTTCTGAATTTCGTCAAATAATTCGGCTAAGATTGATTTTTAAATACAATGGTGAGATGGATTTTGAACATCTCACAGATTGCGAAGTTAAATGGAAACAATCATTATTCATACGGAAACCATCACGCTCGGTCAATTATTAAAATATGCCGGCGTCGTCGGTACCGGCGCGGAAGCCAAACAACTGATCAACGACGGTTATTGTCTGTTAAACGGTGAAGTCTGCACTCAGCGCGGAAAAAAATGCAGATCCGGCGATGTTGTCAGCGTGGACGGCATCTGTGAATTAGTCGTGAAAGCGGAAATCTCATGAAAGTGCGATCGCTTTCGATGCGGCATTACCGCAATTATGCTGAACAAACGGTTTTGTTTGATGAAGGGGTTAATATTTTTTTCGGTGAAAACGCGCAGGGTAAAACCAATTTGATCGAAGCGCTGTTTTTTTTGTCCAGAGGTTATTCCCACCGCGCTGTTCGCAAACAGGAAATCGTCGAATTTGACGCTTCGGAGATGTTTGTCTCCGCTGAGGTCACCCGCGGTGACGTGCGCCACACCGTCCGTTATAAAATTGATCAAAACGGCAAAGAACTCACCCTTGATCAAAAAAAAGCCAAGCAATCGCAAGTTGGCAGAACCTTTCCTGTGATTCTCTTTGAACCCGATGATTTACACATTATCAAAGCCGGTCCCGAGCGTCGGAGACGTTTTATCGACGAAGAGCTCAGCGAGGCGATGCCGGCTTATAAAACGACGCTCAAGCAATATCGGCGATCCCTCAAGCAAAGAAACGCGTTGTTAAAGGCCATTCGTCAGGACGCGACGTTAACTGTGATGCTCGACGGATGGGATGAGCAATTGGTTAGCCTCGGCAGCAAAATTATTTCCTATCGCTTGGCCTATCTCAAACGGCTTAACACCGCCGCCAAGAGAATTCACAGAATTTTAAGCGGCGACCGCGAAGAGTTATCTCTGATGTATCAAAACAATGTCATTGACCGTCCTGCTTATCAACGGGATATCGAGAAGGCTTTTTCGGAAAAAATCTCTGAATCCCGGGAAACGGATTTGGAGAAAGGGACATCTTTAGTCGGTCCTCATCTGGATGATATTGCTGTGATGATCGGCGGTAAAGAAGCCAGACGTTTCGGATCCCAGGGACAGCAGCGCAGCGCGGCTATCGCCCTCAAACTTTCTCAAATTGATATTTATGAGGCTTTGACCGGTGAGCTGCCCATTGTGCTGCTCGATGATATTTTATCGGAACTTGATGAAAACCGCCGCCTTAATATTTTAAAACTCATCGATCGTAATCAATCAATGATCACCTGCACCAACGCGGATTTTATGCAAAAGTATCACCCCAAGGGCATCGCGTTATATCATGTTGAAAACGGCGTAATTACATCTGTCGAGAATGGCGATTGAACTTTAATATAATAAAACAGACAAATCTATCAAAATTGAAATTAAGATTTGTCTAACCATGAGCGTTTATTGATGATTGAATTTTTATCATATACGCGCTCGTTCAAATAAACTGACTTATCATTTCGGATTTGGAGGTATCAATGTCAGAAGCAACAAAAACAAATCATGAATACGGCGCTGACCAGCTGCAGGCGTTGGAAGGTCTGGAAGCGGTTAAGCGCCGACCCGGAATGTACATTGGCTCCACGGGAAAACAAGGGTTGCATCATTTAGTCTATGAAGTTGTCGACAATTCCATCGATGAGGCGTTGGCTGGTTATTGTAGCAATATTACCGTCGTCATTGATGACGACAACGCGATTACTGTGACCGATGACGGCCGCGGTATTCCGACAGGTATCAATCACAAACAAAATATGACCGGTGTGGAAATGGCATTAACCATGCTCCATGCCGGCGGTAAATTCGGCAACGGCGGATATAAGGTTTCCGGCGGTCTTCACGGCGTCGGGGTTTCCGTTGTCAACGCTTTATCCGAAACTCTGATTTGTGAAGTCAAACAAAACAAACAGATTTACCGCATGACTTTTGATCACGGCGATAAAGTAACCGAACTTGAAGTTGTCGGAAAGACAAACCGCACCGGAACCAAAATTTATTTCAAGCCTGATGCTGACATTTTCGATGAAACCGTCTATGATTACGATGTCCTTGAACATCGACTCAGAGAACTTGCCTTCTTAAATAAAGGTGTTTCTATTACGCTTAAAGATACGCGAAAAGGCATGGAACGCACCGATACCTATCATTATGAAGGCGGGATTCAATCCTATATCGAGTATATCAACCGCAACAAAGATCCGCTGTACGATACCATCACCTATTATGAAAAAGATATGGATGACTACAGCTTGGAAATTGCCCTTCAATATACAAAAGGATACAGCGAAAACATCTACGCTTATGCCAACAACATCTACACGCCGGAAGGCGGCAGTCATTTAAACGGCTTTAAAAGCGCGCTAACCCGCACCATTAACAACTATGCCAAACGAAACAACTTTCTCAAAGGCAATGAAAAAAATCTCTCCGGTGAGGATATCCGAGAAGGTTTAACAGCGATTGTCAGTGTTAAGCTTTTGGAGCCTCAATTTGAAGGTCAGACCAAAACCAAGCTCGGCAATCCCGAAGTCAAAGGAATTGTAGAAACCATTGTCGGGGAAGAGCTGGGCGCTTTTTTGGAAGAGCATCCGACGGAGGCCAAACGCATTGTCGAAAAAAATCTTCAAGCTTCCCGCGCGCG
>CACZTE010000080.1 GCA_902784045.1 uncultured Eubacterium sp.
CAAAACCATTATCGAACCAACCAGCGGCAACACCGGCATCGGTTTGGCTATGGTCGGCGCCCTTATGGGATATCCTGTCGAAATTGTAATGAGCGCATCAGTTTCCGTCGAACGTCGGGAAATGATTAGTGCCTTCGGCGCGACTGTTACGTTAACCTCCGCCGACGAGGGCACCGACGGCGCCATACGCTATGTGCGCGAAAGACTTTCCGAAAATCCCGATGCCTACTACAACCCCAATCAATTTGGCAATGATTTTAACAAACTGGCCCATCTTGTTACAGCCGAAGAAATCTGGAACCAAACCAACGGAAAAATCACCCATTTAGTGGCGTCTCTCGGCACATCGGGCACATTGATGGGGCTCGGTCTCGGCCTGCGCGCTCACAATCCCGACATTCAAATCATCGAAGCGCAGCCCGTAATGCACCACGGCATTCAAGGCCTGAAAAACATGAACGAAGCCATCGTACCTGATATTTACGACCCGGATGCCGTTGACCGCCATATTATGGTCGACACAGAGCCCGCCTATGAATGCGCTCGCCGTATTGTCCGCGAGGAAGGTATTTTCGTTGGTATGAGCAGCGGCGCCGCGCTTTATGCCGCAGAAATCGTTGCTTCCGAACTCGACAGCGGATGTGTTGTCGTTGTCTTTCCCGACCGCGGGGAAAAGTATCTCAGCACGGCATTGTTTGAGATCAACGAATAATATAATTGAAAAATCGTTCTTGAAATCCGCTGCAGGCGGATTTCTTTTGGTTCAATCACAAATTCTATGGGATTTAGGATTGCGGACGTAGCTTCTGCGGCTGGCATCGAATAGCTTGAGGAAAAAGTATTCATCATCCGGATATCCGTAACCATGTTGCCGGAGCGTTTTGATTTTCTAATTGATGCCCTCGACTTTACCGCTGGTGATTTGGAAGGTGGCGTGAGCAATGATTCCTTCAAAGTGATTATCCAGCAGTTTGCGAAACCAGAGTAGGTGCGGGTTGCCTGTGGCTTCACAGATATCCATGATGTCAATGATTTTCTCTGCCATACGAGCTTCGACCGTATCTTTGTAGGCCTCGTCCAGTTTTGCTTTAATAAGATCGAGCGTGAATAGAAGTGCATTCTCTTTTAGAAGACTATCATTTTTGTCTTCATAGCCGGCTTTTCGGATAACATCAGGCGTGCCAAAGAGAGTACTGCCCCGATGAATGATGCGACCTGCTTCGGCATCTCTTTCTTTCTTTTGTAGTGTAGAGCGCTTGGACATGAGTATATATCGGGTCTTTTTCAATGCTTTTGCAGCCTCGATATTTCCCTCATCGTAAAGACGTCGCTGTTCATCTTTGCGGACTTCGCTGACCACCTTGTCGTTGAAATTCTTGATTAAATGGAAATGATCAAAAACCGGTTGGATATGGGGACAGCGCTCCTCAAATGCTTCTTGAAAGTCGGAGTTCATGTCGCAGGCAACCGCTTCTACACTATCCATCCATTCCAATCCAACATGATTGATGAAATCGTACACGACTTGCTTCTTTTTGCCGTTAGCAATCCAGAGGATATGTCCTGTCTCCATGTCGATGATGTGAGTGGCATACTTTCTGCCGTTGTGGAGCTTGAATTCATCTATACCGAGGATCTTTGTAGTTTTCTCCGGTTTGATAATTTCCTTCCCGTCCATGGTATATCGTTCCTGCAAGCGTTTCTTATCAATGGCTTTTACGACATTTTTGCCGAGACCTGTGATTTCTGCTACTTGTTTGTTGGTATATGTTTCCATGGCAAGAAGATCCCTTGTATATTGATATAGTTCCCTTGTTATGCGGTGTCCCGGAGCCTTGAAAGAAATGAACTGACTCTTTGTAGCTCCGCAGTCAGGGCATTTAAACTGGTTGTGCGGAAAGAAAACACAGCTCAGATTACCACCGAAACACAAATGCCGTAGGGTGATATTTTGATGAGCATTAATATGCATGCGTCTTCCGCATTTGCAGACGCGGTCTTCTTCCTCAATAGACAGACTGCCGCGAAAGCAGAGCACTGTGCGTCCGGACTGAGCCGTCTCTATGGTCGTTTCTTCATTCCTGAAACCATTCAGATATGATGGTATCTAAAGATATTCATTCGTCTCTGTCTCAAAAAAGAGTTGACCATTAGCTTCTGAGTGTATATACTTCATTTTGAAGAGCCTCCTTTAGGGCGGAGTATTTGGTTGCTTAAATATTCCCCTATCCTAATCGATGGCTCTTTTTTATTCAACTCTTTTGTTCACCAGCATCCCACAGAAAAAGTGATTGACCCTTTCTTTTTTTGACAGATGATGCCTTAACATATAACGAACCCGATCCGATCGTCATTGAAATCGACCGACAATCGTGGTTTAATAGCCATATCATCAGAAAAAGGAGCTATAGACTGACCGAATCCGGCAATCCCCAAAAGATCAAGGACATAAAATATTACGATTTAATTCAGCAAATGACCTTAATGGATGACGCGTTTGCCCAAGTGTTTTTCGAAAACAATCTGACAGCGACGACGATGCTATTAAAAGATCATCTTGGAAAAGCCAGATATTCGCGCTACTGAAGTCCGTGTCCAGCACAAAACTCCTAATTTGCACAGGCACTCCGTAATATTGGACGTCACTGCCGCCGATCAGGACGGCAAGCACTACGAAACGGAAATCCAGCGCGGCGATGCCGGTGCCAATCCAAAACGGGCGCGTTATCATTTAAGTCTCATGGTTACGAGTAGCCTTGAAAAAACGAGAAGATTTCACGGCTTAGCCGAAATCGGTTGTGATTTTCATCACCGAAAAAGATGTCCTAAAGAAAAACAAACCGCTGTACCGCATCGAACGGTAAATCAAGCGGGCGATGAAATGTTTGCTTTTGACGATGGAGAGAATATCATCTATGTGAATGGCGCATATAGTGATGTGAACACTGATATAGGAAAATTGATTCACGACATTAAAAGCAAAGAAGCGAAAAGATATATTATTCGGAAAATGCCGAAACAGCTACGTATATAAAGGAAATTAATGAAGGAGCAAAGACAATGAGCGGTGTAATAAAAAAATTAATAGAAAAAGAGAGACATGCAGTAAAATAAGAAAACACCATTAATAATGCCGGATTGTTTTACCAAAAAGCAATTGAGCAATCTGTGATTATTGATGTAATTTCTGAAGGATTGAAAGTCAATCGCTCGGAAGCCGAAGAAATATTCCGCAAGGAAATCCTAAACGAAAAAGAAACGGCATGAGATTTCGCGGAACAGAGAAATGAAAGACATATCTTTATCAGTCGGACTTCGGGAAAGGCTGATCGAACGCATCGAGGATGAATTGGATTTAGCAGTCTTTAACCGAGCGGTTTCTGAAAAACTCGAGGATGATGTGACCTGTTCTTTGACTGAAGTCATATCAATGCTGGAAACATCGTCTAACGTCAAGTGTGATTAACAAAAATTGTTAGCACTCACAAACCCAAAAAACGGGCTTGGCACCATA
>CACZTE010000081.1 GCA_902784045.1 uncultured Eubacterium sp.
TAGAAATGTAGTCCGTCCGCTTAAAGCGGACACAGCCGCTAGGCTGTTATTGGAAGCACGCGACTTTAGTCGTGTGAGGCTTCACTCTTGTACAAAGAGAATAGGCTGTATGAAAAATCAACTTCTTTTTCAGTATTGTTTAAACTTTGCTACTTATAATCAAATCATCAAAAGAAAGAATAGCTAAGGAGGTTATTTTTGATGACTTTATTGGATACACTTAATGATTTTGCAAAAAATGTATCGGACTATACCAGCGGTCAATTTGAACTCACAAAACTTTATGCTCGCATCAGCGGTTTAAAAAGTGTTGTAAAAGAAGCGGAAGAAAAGCTTGGCGAATACTATTACGATCTTTTGAATGAAAACGTCGAAGGTATTCCAGATGAACTAAAAGTTCATTTCGATCAGATTAAGCAAACCAAAGAAGATATTGAAGAAATGGAAGCGCGCATTGCCGCCATTAAAGCTGCGGCTGCCAATCCGCTTGATCCCGGTAAAAAACGCTGTGATAACTGCGGAGCCATCATTTCTGTCAAATCAAAATTCTGTCATGAATGCGGCGCGCAAAATATCGTTCCTGAAGCCGAACACACTGAAGCAACTGACGCAGATACTGAGTCTGAACCAGTAGAAGATATCTCTTTTGATTCTGAAGAAGAAAAACAAGATCAAACGGTCAAAGAAGATAAAACTGTCAAAGACAAAGAAGACGAAACTGTCAAAGACGAAAAAGCGGATAAAAATGATTAAACAATTCGAGATATCAATTTAATAGTTAATGATTAAAACTAAAAAACGGATGTCAAGGACAGCGATTTCCTTTGATATCCGTTTTTTTGATTTGTTTTGTGACTTTTTAATCAAGAGCAACAATGTTTTTAGAGAGAGAGTTCTGAGGAAGGATTATATCTTTTCATTAGGTTGCTAAATGTTGCTTCTATTTTATAAATCTTCGCCGATAGGGGAGGGATGGTGAAACCGCTTAAGTCATCCCGAGTGTCGGAGTCCATATTTAATCCGAAAACATTGCGAAACATATCATGAGAAAAAAGAAGATATTCACTTTTGCTTCGGTTAAAAGCACAAAGGATTGTTTCATCCTCATAACTGCGAAGGAAAGCAAAGATATCATCGATATGTGTCGAAATCGGAACATAGGCTCCTCTTACTAAAGCCGAATGACTATTGCGAAGATTGGTAATATGCATATAGTGATTGTAAACTTCTTTATTTTCATTTCCCCAGGGGAAGGTTGAACGATTATAGGGGTCTTCAAAACCGTCAACTCCGACTTCATCACCGTAATATATACATGGTACACCCGGGAAAGTCATTTGCAGGAGTGAAAGCATCTTAAGTCTTGCAATACCAATTTCTTTTTTGTCATCGGGAATAATAAAGGCTTCTCGTTCTTCGTCGTTATGACAGGAATCAGCGCATTCGGATAATACCGTTAAAATACGTGTGCGGTCATGGGAACCAATGAGGTTCATATTACTCATGAACTGCTCACGAGGATAATGCTCATAAAGGGACATCATCAGGCGATGTGTTTGTCTTGATGTGATCTCTCCCAAGAAAAACCGAATAAAGGTTTCACGAAAGGGATAGTTCATAACCGCATCAAGTTCATGCCCCATAAAGTATTGTCTTTGGACATCGTAGGCAATCTTGTTGGAAGCATCTTCCCACACTTCGCCGATTAATACACTGCTTCTTTTTTCTTCGAGAAGGGCAGTTTTCACACCGGCGATAAATTCGTCGGGGAGCTCATCAGCTACGTCTAATCTGAAACCGGAAGCACCGGCACGAATCCATTTGCGAATAACGGAATCATCGGAACCGTAAATATAATCGCTGAAGTCCGGGTTGACTTCTTCGGTGTTCGGCATGGATGAGATTCCCCACCAGCTTTCAAACTGATCAGGGAAATTGGTGAATCGATACCAATTATGATATGGTGAATCTTCCGATTGATAAGCGCCGACACTATCATAATGATTATAGCGATTAAAATAAATACTGTCGTCTCCCGTATGAGAAAACACACCGTCTAAAATGATATGAATGCCTTTTTTCTTGGCTACGGCGCAGAGTTTTTTAAATATTTCCTCATCTCCAAATTCAGGAGAGATTTTTTTGTAATCAGCAGTGTCATATTTGTGATTGCTTCTCGATTCAAAAATCGGATTCAAATAGAGCACAGAAATGTTTAATGATTTTAGATAATCAAGTTTTTCAATAATGCCTTCCAGATTGCCGCCGAAATAATCCCAATATGCGATACTTCCATCGTTTTTTCTAAAATAATGGGGTTTATCATTCCAATCACCATGAATTAAGGAATTAGGGAAAAACTTGCCTTGATAGGTGCTGCCTTTAGCGAAACGGTCCGGAAAAATTTGATACATAATGCCTTCTTTATACCATTTAGGGACTTTGCGAGATGCGTCATAAATGGTAATTTGATATGATGGCGTAATTTCCTCATATATTCGGCCTTCACCGCCAATGCCATCGCCTTGAGTCCCATATCCGTATTTTTTTCCGTTGGATTCGAAACGAAAGTCATACCAAAAAAGACCGGGCTTTTTTGGAAGGGTCAGACTGATACTGTATTTTCCGGGTGAATGGGTAGGCAGCATATTAATATAGTGTTCGTCTTGATTAAAAAATGTATGAAGTCGAACATTGGTAACATCTTGAGCTTCTACGGTAAGCGTGAGATGAGAGCCGGTCGGAAGTGCTCCGAACGGCTCTTTATAATTTAAATCAAATGAATTGTGATGAAAAAACATATATTAACTCTGTCTTCCTGTAATCTTTTTATAATAATCAAGATATTTATCGGCAGATGATTTCCAATCAAATTTTGATTTTAATGCGTTGTCAGTGAGTTTTTTCCATGCTTCTTTATCGGTATGGAAAAGATTGACGGCGTTTTGGATCACGTTTAGCATATCATGAGCATTGTAGGTTGAGAAGGAGAAACCGTTGCCTTCTTGGGTTTCTGTATCAAATTGATGGACGGTATCTTTCAGTCCACCGGTTTCCCTTACAATCGGGATAGCGCCATAGCGCATGGCAATGAGCTGACTTAAGCCGCAGGGTTCAAATTTGGAAGGCATGAGGAAGATATCGGAGCCTGCATAGATTTTACGGGATAAATCTTCGTCAAAAGTGATGCAGGCGCGCATTTTGTCAGGATAAGTGTAAGCCACTTCACGAAGCATGTTTTCATACTGACTGTCGCCGGTACCGAGGACAATAAACTGCAAATCCATTTGCAGTATTTCGTGAATGACGGCGGCTACCAAATCGATGCCTTTTTGATCGACCAAACGGGTGATCATTGAAATGACCGGTTTAGTCTCGTCAACGGGCAGGTTCATGTGTGCTTGAAGCGCTTTTTTGTTTTCGGTTTTTTTGAGGTATGACGATTTAAAATTTGTCCAGATATGAGGATCATTCTGGGGATTGTATTCATTGTCGTCAATACCGTTGAGAATGCCTACTTCTTTATAAGCGATATCGACAACGACACCGTCCAAACCTTCACCGTAATAGGGTTGTTTAATCTCCTCGGCATACGTAGGACTGACAGTAGTCACCAAATCCGCCGTATAAAGAGCGCCTTTCATGAAGTTGATATTATTGTAGAATTCCATCGTCATCGGGAAGTAATCAAAGTTTAAGAGCCCTGCGACATCGCTGAAGCTATACACACCTTGATATTTCATGTTATGGATTGTAAAGACAGTTTTAACATTTTGATAATGCCAGGCGTATTGCTCCTTAAGCAGATATGGAACGAGCGCTGTTTGCCAATCATGACAATGGAGAATATCCGGATAAAAATTGATATACGGAATGCATTCGAGTACTGCGCGGCTGAAAAAGATGAACCGTTCAGCGTCATCATAGTAGCCATATAATCCGGGGCGTTTGAAATAGTACTCATTGTCAATAAAATAATAAGTTACGTTATCGGCTTTGTATTCCAGAATGCCGCAATACTGATTGCTGTTTCCGACATGGACATAGAAAATGTCGACTAGTTTTGATTCATCGATATATTCTTGGGGAATGCAATCGTATTTTGGAATAATGACGCGCACATCGGTTTCCTTCGACGGAAAGGCTTTCGGAAGGGATCCAATGACGTCGCCGAGACCGCCGCTTTTTGCAAACGGAAAGGCCTCTGAAGCGGCAAACAGGATCTGAAGTTTTTCCATGTGAATTAGATACTCCTTCCTTTGCTGATGATAATCGGGTTTTCTTTGGTGCCGATTAGGCTTGTGTTGTCACGAATGTGACAGTCTTTATCCATCACGACGTATTTAAGGGTGACATTATCTCCGATGGTGGCTTTTTGCATAATGATGCAGCTGTCGATTTCTGTGTTGGCACCGATGATACTGTCGCGGAATAAAACAGAGTTTTTGATTTTTGCTTCAATTTGACATCCGGATCCAACGATGGATTTTGAGACTTCAGCGTTTTTACTGTAATGAGTGGGGTGATTGTCTTTAATCTTGGTATAGACTGAATTTTCACCCATAAAGAGCTCATTCATGACCTCGTAATTCAAAAGATCCATATTGCCTTCGAAAAATCTTTGCATATTATTTACACGGCCAAGATATCCGGTATGCGGTGCTCCGAAAACACGCAAAGTATCCATATTGTCGTCGATGACATCCATCAAATCCCATTCACCGAGTTCATTGGCTTTTTTGACCAAATTCACCAGTACATCTCTTTTGATAATCATCATATCGGCAAAGACATGTTCAGCAGTTTTACCTGTGTGATGATAGAGTTTGCTGACACGGAATTTTTCAAACTCGACAAAAACGTCATCGTCGGTTGCGTTGAAATCGGAATGGACTTTTTTGAAAATCATGGTGATATCGGCATTGTTTGTTCTGTGAATGCGGTGAGCTGTGCTGAAATCAAAAGAGGTGACCAGATTCGGAGAACAGATAATGACGTCTTTAACATTGCTTCCTTTGCTGAGGAAGGGGATATTGTAATGCAAATCTCGGACGCTGACTTTAATATTATCTCCGTAGCGGACACCGCTGGCTCCCGCCAAAATAGATAGGTTTTGGGTTTTTCGGCTCAGCGACCATTCTTTACCGGTTCCAAGATGATCGATGAGAGACGAATATTTGTAAGAGCCGACGACGCCGATATGGTTAACGCCTGAATTGACCAGATTAGACATTGTAAAGTCAAGCAGGCGATAACGACCGCCAAAGGGTAGTGTCGAGAGGGAGCGATGTTGTAACAGTTCGTTTAAATCGGTATTTTCGCCATCGATATTTAAAATGTAACCAATGGTATTTTGCATTTTTATGCCTCCTTTTTTGTCGGTATTTTAACCGTTAATGACATGAATTTCCGAAGGATTATCGGAATCCATGGCGACAATCTTCGTGTCGGCGGAGACGACGCCTTTAGAGCCTACGATGCAGTTTTCCAGATGAGCGCCGTCCTCAATCTTGGCGCCGGTATGGATGATGGAGTTTTTGATCACGGTATTTTTGCCGATGGTAATATCATGAGAGATGA
Source organism: uncultured Eubacterium sp. (assembly GCA_902784045.1). Taxonomy (GTDB): domain Bacteria; phylum Bacillota; class Clostridia; order Eubacteriales; family Eubacteriaceae; genus RUG12931. Next base: position 5,581 of record CACZTE010000081.1, read on the forward strand.
TGGAATGATCCACTTCACCGAATATTTTGCAGCCGTCGCAAATGAGACTATCGGTCACTTTGCCCGTTTCACCGACAAATTGGGGATGACGGCTGGTGTTGTTGGAAAAAATGCGGAAAGAAGTATCGTTGAGATCAAATTCACAAGCATCATCCAAAAGGTCCATATTGGCATCGTAATAGCTTTGAATTGTTCCGACATCGCGCCAATAGCCGTTGAAATTGTAGGCAAAAATACGTTTACCTTCACTGTGAATGGCGGGGATAACGTTGTTTCCGAAATCATTTTCCGAGTCGGGATTTTCGGCGTCTTCAATTAAAGCCTTTCGTAAAACGGGCCATGAGAAAACATAAATACCCATTGATGCCTGATTGCTTTTGGGCTCATCAGGTTTTTCCTGGAATTCGGTGATGCGTTGTTCACTGTTGGTGCAGACAACACCAAATCTGCTTGCTTCTTCCCAAGGTACGTCCATGACGGCGATGGTGAGATCAGCAGCGCGTTCTTTATGAAAATCGATCATTTTGGAATAATCCATTTTGTAGATGTGGTCACCGGAGAGGATGAGCACGAATTCGGGATTAAATTGATCGATAAAATCAATGTTTTGCGTAATGGCATCGGCTGTGCCATTATACCATCTTCCGCCTTTTTGACTCATGTAGGGAGGCAGGATGCGGACGCCGGCGTTGACTTTATCAAGGGCCCAGGCGCTACCGTCGCTGATATAGTTGTTGAGAATATAAGGACGGTATTGAGTAAGAACGCCGACAACGTTAATGCCGGAATTCATACAGTTGCTTAAAGGAAAATCGATAATACGGTATTTTCCTCCAAATAAGACGGCGGGTTTGGCGTTGTTAAGGGTAAGCGCTTTAAGTCGGCTTCCCTGACCACCTGCCAAAAGCATCGCGACACATTCTGTGTTCATAATGTTTCCTCCTTGTATATTTAAATGTTGTTTATTTGATTTTCCAAATGCGCGATTGATAATCAGCGATGGAACGGTCGCTGGAGAAGATACCGCTGTTGGCGATATTGACAGCGGACATTCTCAGCCATTTATCATGATCTAAGTAGGTTTGACTTGCGGTTCGCTGAATGTCGGCATACGATGCAAAGTCTTTGAGCACA
>CACZTE010000082.1 GCA_902784045.1 uncultured Eubacterium sp.
AAAGCTTTCTGATTTTTCGGGGGTTAGATCATCGAGCAGCGTTTGCGTTCCGGCGCTGGAATAGCATAGCTTTGCTGCCGCGGCAATGACTTTTTCAGGTTCGGGTGTATGAGCGATTAAATTGACATGGAGTGATGTTTCCATTAGTTTTTCCTTTCAGGTAATTGCTGTTTAGACGATGTAATCTGGCGTATTATTTGAGTGAAGATAAATATGTATTTAACGCTTCCAGATAATGCAGTCTTAAATGACTGTGGGATTTAATCAGATATTTTGGATCAAAGGCATCAGCCGGAATGGATTTTCTTCCGCCGTTTTGCGCTTCGTTCCAGTATTGGCTTAGAATTTCAAAGGGTAATAAATAGCAAAGGTCGGTTTTTTTAAACAGAACAATCAGAAACGAGAGACCGTCAAGGGAACGAAAACGATCCATGAAACGTATTTGATGTTCATGAATGTTTGAAATGGGCAGTCTTGTAAGATTTGTTTCTTTCGCGTCAAAACAAATGGGAATACCTTGAACGTTTCCGATATAGTCAACCGTGCTTTTTTCTTCAAAATAGGCAAGCTTAATCGCGCCGCGCTCCCGGTCGAGCTCAACAGGTTTGATCGGTGTCGGGATTTTTTGAACAGCGGCTAGGCCTTGTTTCATATACAAGTCGTTTGCTTGATTAATCAGGTCTTCAAGATAAGATCCACGAAGCCCTCTGGAGTGCCAATATCCCATTAGAATTGCCTCTTTTTAATTCCGACAGTTTTAAGCACCGCTTTGAAATCTTTGGACAGAGGAGCGGTAACATTAATTTTTAAATCGGGTGCGGCGTAATGATAACTGTGAAGCATCAGAGGAAGAGTGGTGACAGATGCTTCAAGTTTTCGGTTAAGGGATTGATCGCCGTATTTATAATCACCGATAACGGGATGTCCGATACCTGCCATCTGTACGCGAATCTGATGAGAACGCCCTGTAATCAGTTTGACTTTGACAAGGGTGAAGTCATCTGTTGTATAAACAGGCGTATAGATCAGGTATGCTGGTTTTCCTGCGATATCCGCTTTCACTATGTTCGTTTTAGGATTTTTTGAAAGTGATTGATGTATTTCACCAGGTTTTAAAATTTTGCCGGAAACCAAAACAAGATATTCTTTTTCCACGCGATGTTCTCTGATGGCTGTCAGAAGTTGCTTTTGGGTATTGTAATCTTTGGGAACCAGAATGATGCCGCTTGTGCCGTAATCGAGCCTATTGGCAGGAGCGGGATGAAAGGTATCATGTTTTGGTCCTAAAATTTTAACCACATCCGCAACGGATATTTTCCCGCTGCCGTCCGGTTGCGTTAGCCATCCGGCGGGCTTATTTAAAACCAAAAGTGTATCTGTTTCCAAAACCGGATAGCTCATCATGTCCAATAAGGGAAGCGCCTTCGTTAAATCCGGTCCCTCATGATTGGTTTTTGTACCCCGAAAGTGTTGAAAAGTTTCATCAGAAAAATAAAAGGAGAAAACATCTCCGGTTTTTAGCATCGTTTTCGCTTCGACCCGGGCATGATTAAGTTTTATTCGTTTTTTTCGAAGCATTTTTTGAAGAAAACCTTTGGATGCTTCGGGGAAAAACTTTTGCAGAAATCTGTCAGCGCGCTGACCTTCACTGTTTTGATCAATCGTATAATTTATCATAAAAATTATTATATCATTGGCTTAGACATTATTCACCGATAAAATAAGATTCCTGCATTTATTTAAGCGCTCATCAAGAATAATTGTGAAGCATTTTTTGTTCAAAGTTTTTTTATTCGCAGTGGTTAACGTTTTTTACATGACATATGATTTTACAATAATCCGTATGCAGCACTTTGGATGCTTTGATGTAACTTTGTTTTTTAAAAAATAGATTTATTCGATGTATTTCGATTGCGATAACATATAGTTGATAAAAACTATTTTTCGGAGATGAGCAGCCTAATTTCTCGAAAAAAATTGACGACAATAAACCTATATATTATAATTTGAAAATGATTTTTAATTTCGGATTACGGCTTTAACATCGGTTATAAGAGGTAATTAAAATGGCAGTTAAAAAACACTATCAAACCAAACAGCAAAAGGCGATAGAAGATTATATTAGTGGGACGACAGAGCATTTTACCGTTGCGGACGTTTGCGCACATTTTCGTGGAGAAAGCAAATCTCTCGGCGCGGCAACGGTCTATCGCGCACTTGAACGGCTGATGGAAGAGGGAAAAGTTAAAAAATATATCATAGATGAACAAAGCGCCGCCTGTTTTGAATATGTTAATCCGGTATCTTGCATAGAACCGCGTTGTTATCATCTGAAATGTCGTCAATGCGGAAAATTAGTTCATCTAAACTGTAACGATATAGATGCGTTAGTGGCTCATATTCAAGAAAAACACGGTTTTTTGATTGATATGAATCGGACGGTTTTTTACGGAAAATGTGATGCGTGTAGCAAAGAACTATCAGAATTCTGATTCATGGATTATTAGTTCTTTTGTAAGATGATAAGGAATCCCAAAAAACATTTAATTACGTTGTCAAGCGGTTGTGAAGCCTCACACGACTAAAGTCGCGTGCTTCCAATAACAGCCTAGCGGCTGTGTCCGCTTTAAGCGGACGGACTACATTTCTA
>CACZTE010000083.1 GCA_902784045.1 uncultured Eubacterium sp.
AGCAAGAAGTTTGTCTGTGAATTTCAGCGTTAAATGCTCAAGCGCCTCTTTCTTTGGTGTCTAATTTTATGGGTATAGTTTAATCCGGGCGAGCCGGATTTCTATTGGGTTCTAAGGATGGGCTTTGAGGGTCTTTCATTTCGCTTCGCGAAATCCCCCTACCATCAGTCATGCTTACGCATGACAGCTTCTTCCCCCAAAGGGGGAAGAAGCCTTTTTGTTGCGTTGCAGGTAGGATTTTGAAAATCTAACTGAGCACGCTGTCTCCCCTAAATTAGGGGAGATGACCCGCGAAGCGGGTCAGAGGGGTTCTCTCGCGAAAAGTTATCGAGGAAGAAAAAATAGCGCAAGCTTTTTGTTTTCTCGCTTTTCTCTGTGTGTTTATTATATCAAAGGGCCGAAAATAATAAAACAGATGCAGCTGATCAACGAAAATAATTTGGTGAAAAATATAATCAAATACCAAAGCGAAAACAACATATCAAAAAAGGACAGCCTTCACTGTCCTTTTTCGCGCGTTTGTTGTTTAGTTCGCTTTGGTGAATTGATTGACGGCTGCCGCTGTATCGGAGAGCCATTTCCATTCGGTGTCAAAGTTGTTTTTAAAGCTTGCTTTGGCTTCTTCATAACCTGCGACGTCTCTGTATTTCTGTCCGTCGTCAACGATGATTTCTTTAACCTTATCGCGACTATCGTTTTGATACTCATAGCGTTCGAGTCCGGTGAAGGTGCGCATGCCAGTGTTCAGGCTTTTAGCAGTTTCTTTTCCGACAGAAAGTCTGACGCCGTTGTTTGTGGTTTCATTGCCGAGATTAGCATTAGTTCCAGAGCCGGATGCTTCGGCCAAATTGTATTTGGGTGACCATGCTGTTTCTTCGGTGACTACATACACGCCTTTGGGTAGGTTGGAAATGAGTTTTGTTTTTTCCGTGATATGTTCGTTGGCGCTGAAGGCGATGGTCTCATAAATCGTCTGACTGGGACTGCCCTTGGGCAAACCCGCTTGATCGACAGTTTGGTACACATCGATGCGATAGACAAAGGTTTGATTAGCTCTGATAGCCTCGATCGCGCTGTATTGATTGTCAATTTTCTTGGTGATTTGGATTTGGCCTTTGACCACATGCACGGTATAAACGCCGTATTTTTTGCCTTGATAAGTGCTGGCGCCGTTGGAAAGCATCACATCGTTGCGGTTTAGCGCGCCGGTGTTGACGGCATCTTCGTAAAGCTCGTCATTTGCAGTCACGCCTTCTTTAGGCTCCCATTGTCTTTCTTTAATGTAGCCGTGGTTTTCTTCGCCGGCGTAATGCATGGTGCCTTCGCTGTCTTTTGTAGCTTCCAGGCTCTTGTATTCTGCGTCCGGCATGTCAAAGGTATATTTCGCTGTCAAATAGTATTTATTTTCGAGGGGTGAGTTGACGGTTGCCGTTTCGTTATCCGGCTGTTTTATCGAAGAAGTAAGCTCTTCATTGCTGTACCAGGTTTTGGAGAAATGACTGTTTTCGCCGGTATCGATGGGTTGATATTTTCCGTTTATGACATCGCATTGCGGTGTGCCTTCATGAGAGCCGGTTGTCGTCAGATTAAACATGCCGCCTACGTTGGAAACGTGATTGATGGCTTCGCCGGCAAAGAAGGTGCGGGTGACATTGTTGATAAATAGTTGCGGTTTGACGTTGACCGTCGGCTCTTCAAAGGGATAGCGTTTACCGCTGACTGTCACAGCGGAGTGTGGCGCAACGTTGGTCGTGACATTGTTGCCGCCGACGTATTCGGTTTTGGCTTTGATATTGATGATTTTATGCCACCCGCTTAACGTCACGTCGTCCAGATTTTTGCCGTCTTTGTCTATCAGCGCCGGAATGCTTTGGTCATTCCAAGTGACCTGGTAGCATCGATTATTGTAGTTATCGGTATAGAAGGAGATTATTCCCGTTCCGTTTGAATCCTTTTGGCCTTCATCGTTGATTTTATCGCCTGAATCCAAGAGCATTCCGTTGGTGTCGGTAATGACGAACCGAGGATCAACGATATCGGTGACCATCGCGTCATCTATCGTTCTGAGGCGGGGAATCTGCTGACCGATATAAAGGTCGATGCGATAGGTTCTTTCATCCCAGTTCACAAGGCTTGCCGCTTTCTTTTGTTTCAAATAAGCGTCGATAGGATAGTTAATGACGGTGTTATCAGCAACATCTGCATAGCCGTCGGCACCCGTGAATTTATCAAGATCCGCTTTAGCTTTAAGTGGTTGGGTACAAGCATCATCTGTAAATAGTCCGTCAATGGTAATCTGATCCGCCGATTCGTTGAGTGTTGCTTTGATGTAATAGGTCTTAGCTGAGGCGGCGTAACCCGTCGGTGCCTGCTCTTCCTGAATGACATAGACTTGAGAGTCTGTCCCGGCAGAAAGATTTTTAAAAGTGACTTTGCCGTCAGTGCCTGATGTGGCGTAAGCCATCGGTTTGGCTTCACCGATTTTTTTGATGGAAAATTCGGCGCCCGCGAGAGGCGTAATCGACTGAACCGGCGTACTTACGCCGCCTGTCGTCGTTTCGTCGATGGAAATCTGTTTTTTGTCAAAGGTGAATTCGCCTTTTGGGCTGTTGCCCACTTCAGCGATTTGCACGTTGGGGATGGTGAAGTCCATGATACAATTTGATCGATTGGCGCCGCGTTCCATATAGAGCACTGTGAGGGTATGCCATTTTTCAGAGTCATCTTTGCTTCGACTGTAATTTTCTTTTAAAGATTTTCCGTCTGCGTCTTTAATATAATCCCATAGGTTGATCTCTCTTTCCAGCGCGCTGTGAATACCGCCGAGATCAATGACGACTTTTTGACCGTCCAAGATGACCCACAAGTCATCGTCGCCTTTGAATTTGTATTTGAGATCGCCGACATAATCTCCCAGCTTAAATTTGATATCGTAGCGCATACCGAAATAATGATTATGCTCTTTGTAGTCAGCACCGTCTCCCGTGGCTTTTGCTCTTTCGGTAGGTTTAGTTTCGTATGGCACTTCGTCCAGCGGGAAGAAGTTAAACCCGCTGTCTTTATTATAGGAATTATGCTTAAAGGCGTTTTGCCCATTGGGGTTCTGGCAACCTGACAAGTGATAATGATCGCCGTCTTTATCAAACACAAGTTTGTAATCGGTGAGTACGTGTTTGCCGGCTATGACGACATTTTGACGCTCTCCGGCGGTCTTCGCGTCGTCTTCCAGCGTGGTAAACAAACCGGGATCATAAAGCTGTTGATTGTCTTTGTTTGTTCCCCAATTGGGCACCCCTTTGACGATCTCTCCGGTGGTTTGATCCTGTGAAAATCCTGTTAACCCATGCTCCAAATTAATCATGCCCCGGGTCTCAATCATATTTGTATTCGAGTCATATTTATTAATGTTTTTGTTGTTAACCGATATAACGCCGCTGTTATAGGGGCTCTCATTGCTCACAGCGATTTTGTTAGTATTTGAGCTTGCGTTGGAATAATTGCCGGAGCTGTTGATATACGCGTTCTTGTTCAGCTCCACGTCATAGTCGAAAAACGTCACGCCTTCCGGTTTGCTTTCGGTCGCTTTCGCTTTGTAATAGAGCTTGAGGGTGATATCGTGATAAGCGTTGAGATTGATTTTGCCCGAAGCATTTTTTTCAATTTCGGTTTCGGTAACAGTACCGTTGCCGTTATCTTCGATCTTAACAATTTTTTGGCAATCGTAATTATCAAGGTCATATGTGATGGCCTGCTGAGTCTGTCCGTCTTCGGAAACACCGTTGACGGCTTGAGAACTTTTGTAAGTGAGCTTGCCGTTGGGATTGTCTTTATCGATAATATAGCGTTCGATAGTGACATTGATGTCATCACTTCCGAAATTGATAATCACGTAACGGGAAAAGCTGTCGGTTTCCAGCTGAAGTTTGTCGCCGGACACTTTTTCCGCGCCGGTGTTTTCCACGGATTTGCTGTCATCGCTTAAATGGAGCACTTCGGTTTGGGTGTCCGCGGTGACTTCGGGCAGACTCATCGTGACTTTGACGGTGTTGCCCGGTTCCACTTCTTGACCATTGACGGTAAATTTGATGTCAAAGGCTTTTTGCGTGGTGATGGTGCGGTTTTCCGATTTGACTTGTTCCTCAACCTTGGCCTGAGCCGCCCGGTCCAGCGTGACCGGCGTGACGGAAAGCACCGCGTTTTCCGGCAGGTCATCGGGATTTTTGAGGGTGACGAGCACGTTGACGTCACTGCTCTTATAATCAAAGCGCACAACCTCAACGCCGTTTTCCTGCGTGGTACTGCGGGTCGCGCCGCCTGCCGTATCCGCTGCCGTCCCGACCGACACATCGGCCGCGGCGGCCGCGCTTGCCTGAGCGCCCGCGGTTTGCTGAGCGAATACCGGTGCCGTATAGCTGAAAACCAGTGTCAGCGCCAGCAGCAAACAGATGAGTTTATTCGCGACTCCTTTGATATATTTTGTATTTTTCATATCGATTCCCTCCGAATTATCTTGACTGATTGAATGAATCAACTCATAATTTTCACATCTTACCTATTTTATGCTGTCATCTTAAAATAATCAAGTCACAGAATGGTCACAAACGGTCACATATTTGTTTTTTTTGGTGAATTTTTGATTTTTTTAAAGTTTTTTTTATTTTTTAGCGTGTGACGGCAAAATCAGGACATTTCGCGGCGGGATGATTCCCTATATAAGATAAGGTAAAGAATTCTCAGGGCAAGGCGCGCGCCCGCTCAAGTGAGACGCCCACCTCTACAAGTTTTATTTGTAGATACAAAAACAATAAGTGGTAAACGTAAACGACAATCAATCGCTGTTTTTTTTTCTTTTTTCAACCTTTCTGTTACCGCACGCGTTGACGTGACCGCGCGCCGGCATTTGTTTTTTTTGATCATTTTTTGTCCTTGTTGGTGATGCTGACCGGCCGACATTCCCCGATTTTCCAACAAAAAATCGTATTTTTTCGCCTTTTTGCGGGCAATGTGCTATAATACCCTTCAGAATTGAACGCGGACGTTTAAGGAATCGCTTGTGTCATGTAAGACCGCGGGCAACCGACAATGTCTTTTTGACGCCGGGCTTCCGTTGAAGCGTTGTTTCTTACCCGACAAATTTAGATATTGAATCAGGAGAACTTTCATGCAAATTATCGTCGTCGGCTGCGGCAAAATCGGCAAAGCCATTACCGCCCAGCTTTCGGAAGAAGATCACAACGTCACCGTCATCGACACCAATGCCGAACGCGTGCGGGCTGTCTCGTTATCCTATGATATCATGGGTATCGTGGGCAACGGCACCGATTTTGAAGTTTTATCTGATGCCGATATTGAACATACCGACATTTTGATTGCCGTCACCCACAGTGACGAAGTGAACCTGTTATGTTGCGTCCTCGCGAAACGCACATCCGGTTGCAAAACCATCGCAAGAGTCAGAAATCCCATCTATTCCCAGGGGCACGACTATATCAGACGGGTTTTGGATATTTCAATGACCATCAATCCGGAACACGCCGCGGCCAGAGAAATCATTAAGCTGCTTCGGTTTCCGTCCGCTATTGAAATCAATAGTTTTGCCAAAGGCCGCATCGAATTGTTTCGTTTTAAAGTGCCGGAGGGCTCGCTCATCATCGGCGAAAAACTCAGACACTCCAGTTTTTTAAACGATGATGTGCTGCTTTGCGCCGCCGAACGGGATAATAACATCATTATTCCCGACGGCGATTTTTCGGCCGAGGCCGGCGACGTGCTTTCGGTGATCAGCCTGCCTTCCAAAGCCATTTCCTTTTTTGACAAAATCGGATACCACAAACGCGCGAACATTGTGAAAAGCACCATGATTATCGGGTGCGGCGAAATGTCATATTATCTCGCTCAAATGCTGATTAACAGCGGCATTTCCGTGAAAATCATCGAAATCAACAGAGAGCGCTGCGAAAAACTCTGCAGTCTCATTCCCCAGGCTTCCATTATCAACGGCGACGGTTCCGATGAAGCGGTGCTCAAAGAAGAACACCTTTCGGACATGGATTCCCTTGTGACCTCCACCGGCATTGACGAGGAAAATATTATTTTGGCGCTTTACGCCAAGGATAAAGTGAAATCCAAGGTCGTCACCAAAATCAGCCATCTGGAATTTAACGACGTGGTCAAAAGTCTCAATCTGGATTCCGTCATTAATCCCAAATACATCACCAGTGAAACCATTTTGCAATATGTGCGTGCCATGAGCAACACCATCGGCAGCAATGTGGAAACATTATACCGTCTAATGGATGACCGCGTGGAAGCGCTTGAATTTCATATTCATGACAGTTGCGGCCTGATCGGCACCAAGTTGCTCGATATGAATATCAAAGACAACACGCTGATTGCCTGTATTTCCCGGGGAAATGACTTCATCATCCCCAGCGGAAACGACACGTTTATGCCGGATGACAGTGTCATTGTCGTTACCTCGAACCATGGTTTTCGGGATATCGGCGATATTGTCGACAGCCGAAACCCTTTAAAAGAGATCAGCGGCTTCATCAACGATCGGGGGACGGGAAGATGAACTACGCCATGATTCGCTATGTGCTCAGCTGGGTCGCTCGGGTAGAAGCGGCTTTGCTGGTTCTGCCCCTTGTCATCGCCGCGATTTACGGGGAATGGCAGGTGATGCCTGTTTACGCGGGCGTCATTATCTTTTGTCTCGCTATTGGTTTTCTCACCGCCAAAAAGCCAAAAAATACGGAAATATACGCCAAAGACGGTTTTGCCGCCGTAGCGCTGCTCTGGATTGTCCTGTCGGTTTTCGGCGCGCTGCCTTTTGTGTTCACCGGTGAAATTCCATTTTTTGTGGACGCGCTTTTTGAAATTGTCTCCGGTTTTACCACCACCGGCTCGTCCATTTTAAACAATGTGGAAGCGCTGTCTCACGCCAGTCTGTTCTGGCGCAGTTTTTCTCACTGGAACGGCGGCATGGGTGTTCTCGTCTTTATTTTGATGTTTATTCCCGTGAAAACCGGTTCCCAAATGAATCTCATGCGCGCGGAAAGTCCGGGACCCGACGTGTCCAAATTCGTGCCCCGGGTGCGGGGAACCGCCAAGATTTTATACCGCATTTATCTGGCGATGACCCTCGCCGAAATTGTGCTCTTGCTGGTCACGGGTATGCCTTGGTTTGACGCTGTGTGCATCAGCTTCGGCACTGCCGGAACCGGGGGATTTGCCGTTTTAAACAGTGGTTTGTCCTCTTATTCCGCCATTCAGCAATGGATCGTTACTTTTGCTATGATTGCCTTCGGCGTCAATTTCAGCTTTTATTTTCTTTTGCTGCATCGCAAGCGAAAGGCGGCGTTTCGCATGCAGGAAGTTCAGTTTTATTTTCTCATCATCATCGGCGCCGTCGCTTTTATTACCGCGCAGCTTTTGTGGCAAAGCGGCTTTCACGGCGGCCTCGGCCAATTTGAGCAAACCCTGCGAGCCGCCGCATTTCAAGTGGGCTCCATTATCACCACTACCGGTTTTTCCACGGTTGATTTCAACGTGTGGCCGTCGGCTTCCAAATGGGTACTGGTGCTCCTCATGTTTATCGGTGCTTGCGCCGGCTCCACAGGCGGCGGAATCAAAGTATCGCGCGTTGTCATTTTAGCCAAATCCATCAAAAAAGAACTGATTGTCCTCGCCCATCCGCGCACAGTCCGCAAGGTCATGTTTGACGGTCAGGTGGTTCCCCATGAAGTGCTTCGCTCCATCAACGTGTTTATGGCCTCATATCTGATTATTTTCGGTGCCTCGGTTTTTTTAATCAGTTTGGACGGTTTCTCACTGGAAACCAATTTTACCGCCGTCGCCGCCACCTTAAACAACATCGGTCCCGGCCTTGATGCCGTCGGACCCACCGCCAATTTTTCGGCTTACAGTCCCTTAAGCAAAATCATTTTGATTTTTGATATGCTGGCAGGCCGTTTGGAGATTTTCCCGATGCTGATGCTCTTTATGCCGGCCACCTGGCGGCGTAACGGCTAAATCGGCCAAAATCATTAAGAATTGAAATATTTTTGTAACAATTCGGAAAACAATCCGCATCTTGTTTTTTCCTTAACACCAACGCGTGTTATAATATACGCGGTTTAACACCGTTTCCGAGCGGCTTAAAGCCGCCCTTTCTGTTGTCCATAACATCATTTATCTTGATTTTATCCGGAGGAAAGCATATGAAAGAATACAATATCGAAGGCCGCAAAATGACCGATAAACAAAGAGCGTATACCCATTTAACACATCGTCTGGAACTTGATAATCCAATAACCGGCACCGATGACATTTGGGACGCGCTGATGGCCATCGACCGTACCAGCGTCATCAATTTTTATGATAAAGACGCGATGCTTGACCAACTGGGTCAGCGAGGCGAAACCATTCTGAAGGCTTTTACCGACGCCGCCAACGGCAACGATGATATTTTATTGGAATTTGACTGATTTCCGTCAAGTCCCAAAACCATATCACCATATTAAGAAACAGCAAATATACAAAAATCGCAATCGCCCGGTATGATCACACCGGGCGATTTTTGTTTAATCTACCAAAAGTATAGATGCGGCCATGATGATGAGAAGCCGCAAATTGACAATTTTTTAAGCGTATTGGCCAGTCATCGCGAGAGGATGAAATCTCTCTCGCGTCTGTAATATCACAAAGCGGAAATATGATAAACCGCGCTATAATAGTTTTTTTGTGATCGGTTATTAAACAGTATATCCCATCATATACAAATCCATCTCTTTGGCGCAGGCTCTGCCTTCGGCAATGGCCCAAACGACCAGTGATTGGCCCCTTCGCATATCTCCCGCCGAAAACACCCCTGGAACCGTCGTGTGATAAAGGGTCTCTCCGCTTTTTACCGTTCCCCGGGATGAAAGCTCCACGCCGAAGGCGCGTGCGGTTTTGGGATCCGTTCCGATAAATCCCGCCGCGATTAAAAGCAATTCGCAAGGGATGGTTTTTTCACTGCCTTTGATCTCTTTTAATTTTCCCTTTTGCATGCACACGCCGACGGTGACCACGCTTTGAAGCGCGCCGTTTTTATCGCGATTGACGGATTTAACAGTCCTCTGAAATTGACGCGGATCCTTTCCGAAAACCGAAATAGCCTCAGCGTGTCCATAGTCGGTTTTTTTGATTTTCGGCCATTCGGGCCAGGGGTTATCCTTTGCCCGGACCTCGGGCGGCTCCGGCATCATTTCCAATGCCGTCACCGATTTGCACCCCAAACGCAAAACCGTACCGATGCAATCATTGCCGGTATCTCCGCCGCCGACAATCACCACGTTTTTCCCTTTAACGGAAAAATCAGAGGCGGCATCCGAAGGAGCGGTTTGCCCATCCGCCGCAATAAGTCTTTTGGTGACCGCCGTTAAAAAATCGACAGCATAACAGACTCCCGGAATACCTTGATCCGAGATTCCCGGTAGTGCCCGGGGTTTTTTCGATCCGCAGCACAGAGCGACGGCATCATAAGTTTGTTTGAGCTTTTCCGCTCGGTTTTTGGTATCGATGACACTGCTTGTGATAAAGGTGATGCCCTCGGCTTCCATCAAAGTCCGCCGCCTTTTGATGATGGCTTTATCGAGTTTCATATTCGGAATGC
>CACZTE010000084.1 GCA_902784045.1 uncultured Eubacterium sp.
ATTATACCATATGTATGTAGAAAAGTCTACAGAAAGCCGCCTAACTCATGACTAAAGTCACGAGAGTGCGGCGACTGATTTTCAAATCTTAACCAACGGCGAAGACGCGTCTTCGCGCCGGATGGACAGACAAAGCGAATCGAAACACGCGTCTGTCTGAGGGAGATGGCTTAAACCGAAAACAATGCCTGCGCTATTTGAGGGATTTGAGTTTTTTCTCGATGGCCTCCACCACCGATTTGATGACTTTGACCCGGGCGTAAAGCTTGTCATTGCCTTCAACGACAATCCACGGCGCGTTTTCCGTGGAGGTTTTGAGCAGCATGCGGTCCACCGCCACTTCGTATTGATCCCATTTTTCGCGGTTTCGCCAATCCTCATCGGTGATTTTCCACTGTTTGTCGGGATTCTCCATCCGGGCGTTAAAACGCGCTTCCTGTTCGTCTTTGGTGATGTTCATCCAGAATTTTAAAACCACGGCGCCGTATTCGCTCATTTGCCGTTCGAAGGTGTTGATTTCGCTGAAAGCGCGGTTGTATTCTTCTGCCGAACAAAAGCCTTCGATGGGTTCCACCATGACGCGGCCGTACCACGTGCGGTCAAAAATGGCGATGTGTCCTTGTTTGGGAATGTTTTTCCAGAACCGCCACAGCCAGTGGTGGGCCAGTTCCTCTTTGGACGGAGAAGCCGTGGGATGCACCATATATCCCCGGGGATCGAGATTCTGACAAAGCCGTTTGATGGCGCCGCCTTTTCCGCCGGCGTCCCATCCCTCAAAGCCGATAATGACGGGGACCCGCTTGCGATAGAGTTCGTATTCCAAAATCCGCAGGCGTTTTTGGTATTTTTTGAGCTCGGATTTGTATTCCTCGGGAGAAAGGCTCGGCGACATGTCCACCCCGCTTAAGACCGATGTGCGGTAGGGATCGTCCTGCGCCGAGATGAGCGGTTTGTTTTCGGGAACGACGGTGTTTTCGCGCTTCTCGATGCCGCGGGAAAGCTCCGCCGCGAGGATGTCCATCATTTTGATGGTGGCGAAGCGCTTGTCGCCGCCTTCGATGACATGCCAATGGGCGCTTTCACTGTCGGTGAGCTCCAGGCCGAAGTCCATTTCTTTTTTGAAGTTCTTGTAATTGATGTTTTGCGCCAGATCTTTTTCCGTTACCCGCCATCTGGTGGAGGGATTTTTCATGAGTTTTTTAAAGCGCGCTTTTTGTTCTTTTTTGGAAATGTGTATGAAGAATTTGACGACAATGACACCGCTGTCCGCGAGCATTTTTTCAAATTCGTTGATTTCCCGATAGCGGTGGCGGCGTTCATTGCCGGTCATGGTGAGGTCGGAAATCACTTCGCTGTAGTAACCTTCATCTAAGATGACAATTTGTCCCTGTTCGGGAATGCGGGTCCAGTAACGCCACAAAAAATGGCGTTTGAGCTCATCGTCGCTGAGTTGTCTTCTTGAGCTGTAAACCGCCAGATTGCGGGGGTCTAAAGGCACGGTCAGTTTGTTAATCAAAGTGCCTTTGCCTGAGGCGTCCCAGCCTTCAAAAATGATTAAGATGGGGATACCCAGCGTCTTGGCTTTTCGTTGAAGCGCCGCTATCTGATTGACATAGGTTTTCTTTTTTGTTTTGAATGTTTCTTTGTCCAAGGTCACGTTCAAATCGACTTTATCCAGCATGGTTTTTCCTCCGAAATCTTTTTGGTTACCACTATTATAACACGGCTTTCATGACCTATTAAAGTGTCTGAGAGCGGTTTTTTTACTGTCATCAGCTTTTCCCTTTTTTTAATCGCCGGCTTTATCTTTTTTCTTCGAATTGACCGGTAAAAACCGCAGCCGCGAAGGAATATCAATGGTTTAAACAACGTATCATCGAAAAAAGACTCTCACAATCGAAAGTCTTTTTAAGCTTCATATGGTCAGCTGTTAAGGGAATAGATGGTGATGCCGTTAAAAAGCAGCACGTTTTTGGTGATGAGGGCGAAATCCAAAAGTTCTTTGTCGAAGGGATACGCCGAGAAAATGCCATAAACTCTTTCGTAGTTTTTGAAGTTTCGCTTGATTTCTTTGATATTCTCGCAATGGCTGACGAATTGTTCAAATTTGTCCATGGTATAGGGCTGATTGCTGTAATTGCAGTCGCCGAGGAAGATTTTGCGGTTGTCGACGTCGATGCCCAGAATGTCAATGCCTTCATGGTGACGGTTAAAGTATTCCCCTACTTCACCGCAATGAATGGGCACACTTCCCTGCCTGGAGGCCGTCATAAAAATGTCGGTGGCGACTCTGCGGAACCAATATTGGATATATTCGGCGAAATGGGTTTTGAGTTTCTTTTTGGCGCGGCCGGTGCGTCCCTGTTTGATTTCGTCATAGAAAGGCGCGACAAAAGTAAACCAGAAGGCCACCATCGGATCTTTGATACGGTAGAGGATGGTCTTTCTGCCGAATAAGCGTTTTTCAACAACCGACGTGCTCTTTTCCACATACCCCAACAGGATTAAATTTTTGATGGTGTTTTCAACCTGGGAGAGTTTAAAACCCGTCACTTCAGCAATGTCCTCCGGTGAGGTGAGCCCCGCTGCCAGGCCTAAAAGCGTGGATTGATAGACGTGCATATCCCAGACGTCGTTTTGGAGCAGATAAGGCACTTCCTGATAGAATCCGCCGTGAATGTCAAAGAAGTTTTTCTCGATGGCGCGTCTGAAATTTTTGTCGTCAATGCAGGCCGCGAAGGGCTGCCAGTATTTGGGAATGCCGCCGGCGACGGAAAATAAGAACATGAGCTGATTGAAATCGTTATGGGGCATGTCCCGCATCATTTCCACATAGCCCACGGGTTTTAAATCGATGTGGCGAGTGATGTTGTCCATAAAGGATTTTTTCATGGCCAGCTCTAGCAGCGACGCGCAGCTTGGCATAATGATGATAACCATGACGCCGTAGACTGAGAAGACTTGCTGCCAGGCGTTTTTGAAGATTTTGACGAAATCCTCGTTGGCCGCCATCAGAAAATCAAAGTTGTCCACAACCAGCACTTTGCCCCCGGTTTCCGCGGTTTCGGCGTAGAGTCTGAAGGCGTCTTTCCAAGACATGACGTTTTTGTAGTCGGGGCTGTCGCTGCGGGATACGCCCATATGATCGTAAAGCATGGTTTCAAAGGCCACGCGGTTCATTTTGTCCGAGACGTTTTGCGCGGTGAAAAAGAGCGCGTTGCGGTTCTTTAAAAATTCTCTGACCAAAGCGGTTTTGCCCACGCAGCGTCTGCCGGATATCATGACAAAGGCGTCTTCGCTATGCCACGCTTTGTCCAAAAGTTTTAACTCTTTTTTTCGTCCTATAAATTGCATGATTTTTTCCTTTCGCGTAATAGACCGGAATTTAAAACAAAACCGTCACCACACCCATCTCCTCGTTGGTGATATAGCGTAGCGACGAATAGCCCACCACCCCGTTGACCGCCGATTCCAGGGCCATGGGAATGAGGGCCGGATCGGAAAATTTGGCTTCGTAGGAACCGGCCCCGCTGACATAGGCCTGATCGACACCGGAGGAAAATCCGCCGACGGTGTTCGCGTCGAAGTATTTGCCTTCCCGGATGAAGTAGTTATCCCTCACCGCCGTGCATTCGGCGATGCCCGGCAGGGTTTCCTCGATGACGTGGTTTTTTGAAAGTTCCTCGGTGGTGATGTTGAGATAGGTGTGCTCGATATGGTCTTTGTTCACCGTGCCGTCGGCGAATTCCGGATCGTCCCAGGTGACGTCGATATAGTAGTAGGCGTCGTCGATTTTGACCAAGTTCCACTCGTGAGGCCCCCGCCCCACGGCCGTTCCGTCGACGGTGGCGCAAAAGACGCCCAGGTCTTTTAAGATGTAGGCCATGGTTTTGGAATAGCCCGCGCAGACGGATTTGCCGTTTACTAAAACCGAGACGATGTTTTGATCGTCGGGCGAGACTTCGTAATGGGTGCTCGTCACGATGGCGTCGTGGACGGTTTTGACCTTGGTGTAGGTGTCGGCGCCTTCCGGGATCATGGCCTTAATCTCGGCGACGCGTCCGTCGATGGCCGCCTGCTCGCGGTCCCGCTGATCTTTGTCTCTGGTGTAGACAAACTGGACGCTTTCGATAATGTCAGTGCCGCCGTCGTATTCGTAGGAATAGGCGCTGATCCAGAAGATGTCGGGATTGTCTTTAAAAAAAGCCGGCCACACCCGGTTGTCCATCTCTGACCTCGACAAATCAAGTCCGGACAAACTGACATGGGGATTGTAATCATCGGCTGCCTTTTTGAACATGGCGTATATTTTTTTCTCTTTGTCGGAGAGTCTGGCGTAGCCGCTTTGGGGATCTTTGAGATATTCCTCTTCGGTGAGCTGATCTGCCACCGGCTCGCTGGCCATCTGCGTCCCGAAGCCCGAAAAACCGCGGACCATCCAGATGACGCCGAACAGCACGGCGCCTCCCACGACGACCGCCGCCAGAGCGCCGATGACAATTTTCAGAAATGTTTTCATGATTTCTATTTAAAAAAGGGACACCCGTGTCAATCCGAAGATTCGCAAAGGCGTCCCGAAGTTTTTAGAAAATAGGTCCTTTGAGTTCAAGACCGCATTTTTCGCATTTCCAATCCATGCGGTTACTAATGATTTCGGCACCGCATTTCGGGCAAATGCCAACGCCGCCTTTGGGCATTTGGAATTCTTTGAGTTCCATGTCGATAAATTCCGCAGGACCTTCCTGAATCACTTGAAATTTTAAAATCGGTTGACCGCTGACTTCATGCATATGATTGCCTCCCTCAATGATTAAATTCTCTTGCTATCAGTGTACCATAAATCGGCTTTCTGTTAAAGCGAAATGATATGAATCCCGGTGTTTTTTTGACATTTTGTTTAGATTTGGGATTTGATGGTTTTGACCATTTCGTCAAAGTCTTCCAACACTTCGGGTTCCGGTTTGGTAAAGCAGTTGACGATGAGAATCGTCACGACGTTTAAGATAAAGCCGGGCACGATTTCGTAGAGGGTATCGCCCAGTCCGACGGATTTCCAGATGACGACGGTCACCGCGCCGACGATCATACCGGCTAACGCCGATTTCCAGTTGATTTTGCGCGAATACAACCCGAAGAGCACCAGCGGTCCGAAAGCCGCGCCGAAGCCGCTCCA
>CACZTE010000085.1 GCA_902784045.1 uncultured Eubacterium sp.
CAGTGCTTGTGCTGACCACATTGCCGTCGGCATTGACCAGATTTTCGACATTGCCTCGCTTAAGGGGAGTCGCTTTGACTTCTTTGAGAGAAGAGGACAAGTTGGAAACAGCGATAACAAGGGCGGCGATTAACACGATGAGCACACCTACCGCAATCGCGATACCGATTAATACTTTTTTCTTTCGATTTGGTTTTTTACTTTTATCGTCTTTTTCGTTTTGTGCTTTTGTCGTATCATCATCAAAAGCGATGCCGTTTTCATCAAAACGAAAACTGAAAGGCTCTGCCGCGCCGTCCTTTTGTGAATTATCCGGTGTATTCTTCGCCTCATCAGATGAATCCGGTATTTTGGAAATCTCACCTTCCTCGGTTGCGGACTGCTCCAGCTTTTGTGTCTGACCTGCGGGGACATCGCTTCCCTCACCGGCAGCGGACGCGTCCGCTTTGACCTCGTGTTCCGCAGGAATTACATCATTAGAAGTTTTTTCACCGGCCTCATTCATATGATCATCTCTTTGTTTCGTGGGATCCGTCCCTGCTTTTTTTCTTCGAAACAAGCCGTTTTTTGGGGTTTTCATATTCTCTCCTTCAATTTGGCAAGGCGTATTGCCATGATTTGTTATCTATCAATCGTGAGTATCATTAAGCGGCAATGCAATTCCCGCGAAATAATAAATTGTATTGCTTTTTTACCGCTTATTGCGTAAACGAAATCATGTTATATCTATTTTAGTCATTGCGATATTAAGACGCTTTTTTAAGAAGCGCAAAAATCAATGATAAAAAGCTACGGCCCAGATACGCTTTATGTGAAAATCGATTGACTCGGTGCGCTCCGGCATTTTTTCGGACATAGGATACATCGCCTGTCCGGCGATTATTCATATCGGAGGGCATCAATCGGATCAAGCACCGCCGCCTTATTGGCAGGGTAATAGCCAAAGAAAATCCCGATAAAACTGGAAAAACCAACAGCAATCACAACCGCTGCCAAAGACAGCTGGACGGTAAAGCCCAAAAAGAAGCCGGCAATCGCCGCCAGGCCGATTCCAATGAGCATACCGATGGTGCCGCCAATTAAGCAGAGAATCAGCGATTCACAAATAAACTGAATGCGGATATCGCGATTGGTCGCGCCGAGGGCTTTGCGAATGCCGATTTCCCGCGTGCGCTCGGTCACCGATACCAGCATGATGTTCATGACACCGATACCGCCGACCAAAAGCGAGATGCCCGCGATGGCCGAAACCGCATAAGACGTCGGTTCCATCACTGACGAGATAATCTTTTCAAAATCGAGTCCCGCATCCACCTTGACGGCGTAATTGGGATCTCCTATATAATAGCGTTCGTTGATAAAGGTGCTGACCTCATTGACAAATGATTGACTGTCTGTCACATCTTCGGATACGACTGCCGAAACCGAATTGTAACCATCGCATCGGTCATTTTCGTCCGCCGCGAGAGTTGTCTTTAACGACACTGGCATATGAACCTGGACCATGTCATTCAACCGGTCACTCAGCGCCTTGAATACACCAACCACCGTGAAACGCTGAAGCCCGTTTTCGGTTTTAAAAACAATGACTTTTCCCAAAGGATCTTCTTTACCGAAATATGCCTCGGCAAAATTGTCGGGGATGATCACAACTTTGCGTCGTCGAATAATGTCATCATCGGTTAAACCTCGTCCGCTGACTATATCGTTTGCTTTCACAATCTCCGCAAATTCCGGATTAATGCCCACAGCTATGATTTTATACGGATGTGCGCCTTCTGTTTTCATCTGAATGAAAGAGCAGCTCACGCCGACAGCCGTAATTTTTCCCGCGAAACGCGTTTTAATCAACCGAATCATATCGTCGGTTATCATTTTGTTCTGCGGAATTGTCACGTTTTCAGCGTTTTCATCTCGGGTCGTCACACTGATATTAATCGTCGGAGATAAAATCTGATGCATCGTTTTGATCAAGTGTTCTTCAAGGGATGTTCCCACGGAAAGCACGGCAATAATCGACGCGATGCCGATAATAATGCCCAGTGTCGTGAGAACCGAGCGCATCAAATTTCCCCGGACGCCTTCCCAGGCCAGCTTGATATTTTCGCTAAGTTCCACGTTCCCCTCCTTTTATGATGTTATTATGTCATAAAACTAAAAAGCACTCAATACAATTTAAGAAAACTAATCCATCAGTAAGACGCGATAAGCGTTCCGGCAAAGGTCTGTGAAAAGCGGCCTAAACAGTGGACTTTTTTTGCCGGCTGTGGCAAAATAAACAAAAGCAATCCATAAAAAAGCACGCGCGTCGGATCCCTTCCCGCGCGTGACCGTTGATAACGGAAGGTTTCCCATGAAAAAACGCAATAGAGATGATGAATCCATGAAAGACGGCGTTCGTGATTCAACACACACAATGAACCCCTTTCAGGCACGGGCGCGCCGGCGCTCGAAAACACCATTAAATCCGGAAGAATATATTCCCTTTCGGGAAAAGGTTCGAACTTTTTTTTCAAAAAAAGCCTTAATCCTAACCTTGATTGTCATCGTGTTGATAACAGGCTTTTTCGGCCGAGATCTTTTGATGAACACGATGAATAACATCGGCCGGCACGCTGTTTCGTCCGGTGAGCCCCTCTATGAATCGGCGCTTTACCGGGACGTGTTTTTGCCCATGTCCGAGATGGTGATAAAGGGAGAAGATTTTGAGGCGTTTTTGATTGCCAATAACAAGCTGAAACGCGCCGATTGGCATATCTCCTTTTCCAATACACCCTCTCAAACGAGCATTTATATCCGCCCGCAAAAAAACGTCGGCAATGACAATGCTTCGGTGAATATCCGCGTTCCCATCAAAGCGACGCCTTACGCGTTTCATGAAATTGAGTTCAACTGCGGACCGGGGAAAAACATATCTATCGAGCGTTATCCTTCGGGAAACATTTATTATTTCGCGGAGGATAAAGAAAAACCCCTTTCGGGAATTCAGGCGCTCGATGATATTGTCAAATCATGGCATTAACGTCGGTTATTTCTGTTTGAAATGTTTGACTTTTTCGGATAAGGCCGCAAGCTCCTCTTTGGACAATTCCGGAAGACGCTCCAAATCATCCATAAAAGCCGCAACCGAATCATCCCGTTTTAAGCGCATCATTTCCAGATAAAAATTGGTGATGACCGCCGAGACAATCGCGACGACAACAATGGCGTAAAGCGAAAGGATGATTGCGATGCAACGGCCGATGGGTGTGACCACTGTCAGATCCCCCAGACCGATGGTCGTCGACACAATAAAGCAAAACCACATGCTGTCCCCAATGGTCGGAATGGTCGGCTCGACGAGCCAAATGACAACAGAAGCAATCAAAAAGAAGATTAAAAATAAACCCAACGAATTCATCGCGCCGGTCCGTCTAAAAATGCCAATAAGAATGCGTATTTTTTTCATCATAACCTTTATATCCTCAATTCTATCAGTTTATTATAGCACGACACCCTCAAAACTGCTATAATAACAACGCGTCACATGAAAGAAACATCAAAACAAGAAGGTGAAAACATGCACGATACCCGCCCCATCGGGCTCATCGATTCCGGAATCGGCGGTTTCACGGTATTAAAGGCCCTGCAAACCCGCTTTCCAAGCGAAAATATTATTTATCTCGGAGACTCGCTGCGCATGCCCTACGGCGAGCGTGATAACGACGAGATTATTACCTATGCCAACAGCGACCTTCGCTTTCTTGCCCAGTACAATGTCAAGGCCGTGCTGCTGGCCTGCAACACCGTCTCGTCAATGATTGACCGCTTATATAGCCGTGTTCCCCTGTTTTCCATTGTGGAAGCGGGCTGCCTGGCAACCCTCGATATGGTCAAACACGGAGAAGTCGGGCTCATCGCCACCCGCGCGACTGTGAGCAACAACGCTTATCCCAATACGCTTTCGAAAATGACGAAAGATGTCACATTTGTTCAGCAGGGAACCAAAACCCTGGCTTCTGTCATCAACAATTATCCCAGGGAAATTGAGCTGTTAAAAACCCATATTCATTTGGCGATTGATCCTCTCATCGAGGAAAAAAACATTTATACATTGCTTTTGGGTTGTACCCATTTTCCCATCGTGTCGGAGACCATCAAAACGCTTTATCCTGAGTTTGTGCTCATTAATCCCGCAGATAAAATGATTGACCTGCTTCATCATTCTCTTATTGAAACACATGGGATCAACGAGCAAAAAGAGCAAGGAAGAACCGAAATCATCACCACCGGCACCAGTGCCGATTTAAACATTTTTGAAAATATGATTGATTATCTGGACATCCGCTGTGACAAGCTCTCTCAAGGAAAACTCGATATCGACCAAAACATCACGATGCCGTACTGACGCGCCTCTCCAAAACGGAACGTTTCGTTAGTCACAATTTCATCAGGAAAGGAAACCATTATGGAGAATAAAAAAAGAATTTACTCGGCAATTCAGCCTTCGGGCACCTTTACCATCGGCAATTATTTCGGCGCCATGAAAAACTGGGTTGCCCTTCAGGATGAACACGATTGTCTCTTTTGTCTGGCCAATATGCACGCCATTACCGTTCCCCAGGAGCCGGCCAAACTCAGGGCGCGCACCTACGAATGTCTGGCCATGCTGATGGCCATCGGCATTGACCCGGAAAAGTCCATTCTTTACGTGCAATCCCAGGTCGGGGCCCATGCCGAGCTGTCGTGGATTTTAAACTGCACCGCTTATATGGGTGAGCTTTCCCGCATGACCCAATACAAGGTAAAAAGCGGCAAACAAGGCTCCACCATCCGCGTCGGCCTTTTTGACTATCCCGTGTTGATGGCGGCGGATATTCTGCTTTATCAGGCGGATCTGGTGCCCGTCGGCGCCGATCAAAAACAGCATGTCGAGCTCGCCCGGGATATCGCCGAACGCTTTAACACCACGTACAGCCCGACGTTTACCGTGCCGGAGCCCTTTTTCGGTACTGCCGGACGCCGGGTTATGAGCCTTCAGGATCCCACCTCTAAAATGAGCAAATCCGATACCAATGTCAACGGGTTTATCTCCATGACCGACGCGCCCAACGTCATCATCAAGAAATTCAAACGGGCTGTCACCGATTCGGAAACCGAGGTCCGCTATGACCCCGAAACCAAACCGGGCATTTCCAATCTGATGGAAATTTACAGTTGCGCGACGGATCAGTCCATTGAAGCCATCGAAACGGAATTTGCCGGACAGGGCTACGGCGCGTTTAAGGCCGCCGTCGGCGAAGCCGTCGCCGAAGCCTTAAAGCCGATTCAGGAAAAATACACGCTTCTTCTCTCGGATAAAGGGGAGCTCGACAATATTATGAAAAAAGGCGCCGCTCAAGCGTCGCGCATCGCCTATAAAACTCTGGCTAAGGCGCAGCGCAAGGTCGGCTTCGTCCTTCCCAAATAATTGATTAGATGGAAATCCGGCCGATCCGGATTTCTATTGGTTTTTTGGGGTGTTTTCCTGTGTTTTCTGTTTTCTTTTTGTTGGTAGCTTTTCGCAAAAGAACCCCTCAGTCGCCCTACGGGCGCCAGCTCCCCTAATCTGGTCTGCTTCCCGTCAAGAGGACAATTAAATATAATAAAAATTTTGTTCATATTATGCAACCCAAAGATAGGATTTGTGCTTTTCC
>CACZTE010000086.1 GCA_902784045.1 uncultured Eubacterium sp.
CCCGATGGCAGGCAGCGAAAAAGAAGGTTATGGAAACGCCACAGACAGTATTTTTAAAGGACGAAATTATATTCTTATTCCGACACCGAAAAACAAACCCAAAAATCTTGCGTTGATTAAATCCATGATCGATGCCCTGGGCTTTATAAATATTGTGGAAACAACGCCTGAGAATCACGATCAAAAAATCGCCTTTACTTCTCAGCTTTGCCATATCATTGCTTGTGCTCTGATCGATTGCGAAGATGATTTAAAAATTTCTGATTATGAAGGCGGAAGTTTTTCTGATCTCACACGAATTGCCATGATTAATACCGAACTATGGCCGGAACTGTTTATTGCCAATCAAGATAAACTGATCACTCAAATTGAAAAATTTGAGCATAGTATGAAAGCTTTTAGGGAAATGATTTCAAATTCAGATACCAAAGCATTAAAATATACCCTTTCGGCCGTTCGTCAAAAACGTGTCGTCATGGAAATAGACCGTCAAAACAAAGCCAAGAAATACGAAGCATTGCATCATGACCAAGATAAAAACTGAAAGAAATCTTAAATCAAAAAAACAAATAAAACGCATAATATGATGAAAATTTAATTGAAAATAGGATTTTTTCATATTGATATCATTTTCATTGAAATAAATTTAATTTTCATTGATTTTCACTCTTGACGTTTTTTTCAAAAGGGTTTATACTACTATCACATCAGAAAGCGATCACCCATTAACGTTTTTTGGTGAATGGTTTATTGAATATGATCTGTTCAATACACATCATAATATTACCCCCCTCTATCAACCTCAGGCCATTTTTTCCACCTTTAGGCTTGGGGTTATTTTTTTATCTCGTTGACTATCCGGTTATCTAATCGGCTTTTTCCGTGGAAAACCCAAAAGAAATGATTGAAAAATCCACAATTATTATATAATATACTATCATGAGTTTGTATCTGCTATAATACATCATTATTCTGCAGATTATAAAATCTCATTCGCTCTTTTAGAAAGGAAGCGCCTGCCGCGCAAAAAAACATGCCAATTAATATTCCCGATAATCTACCTGCTTTTGACATTTTAGCAAGCGAAAACATTTTCGTAATGTCCTCATCACGCGCAACAACCCAGGATATTCGGCCTCTCAAGCTGGCAATTTTGAATTTGATGCCAACAAAAATCACCACCGAAACCCAAATTTTGCGCATGATCGGCAACACGCCCATCCAAATTGATATCACGTTGCTACAAACCGCTACTCACGAAAGCACTCACATCGATCATCGTCATATGGATGCTTTTTATCGCACTTGGAAAGACATTCGCAATCAGTTTTATGACGGTTTGATTATTACCGGCGCGCCGGTTGAAAATATGGATTTTGAAGATGTTGACTATTGGGAAGAGCTCAAAGCGATTATGGATTGGAGCCTGAGCCATGTCTACTCCACCTTCCACATTTGCTGGGGCGCGCAGGCAGCGCTTTATCATCATTACGGTATTCCAAAATATCCACTTCCAAAAAAGTGTTTCGGTATTTTCCCTCACACAGTTGAGCCTTCAGCTTTATTTGATCCCTTGGTCAGAGGGTTTGATGATATTTTTTATGTTCCTCATTCCCGCCATTCGGAGATTCGTGCCGATGACATTCAGAAGGTGCCGGAACTGAATATGATTGCGCAATCAAAGCAAGCAGGTGTTTATTTGGTAACGGCAATGGGCGGCAGACAGGTTTTTGTCACCGGACACAGCGAATATGACGCTGATACGCTTAAACTGGAATACGACCGTGATATTTCTCAAGGGATTCCCATTGATGTGCCTTACAATTATTATCAGGATGATGATCCGTCAAAAGATCCCGTCGTCACATGGAGATCTCACGCCAATTTGCTTTATTTTAATTGGCTCAACTATTATGTCTACCAAGGAACTCCTTTTGATGTCGATAAAGGAAACTTTTGATTAAAACGCAAAAAGCACCGCGCGCTAACTGCCGCGGTGTTTTTTGCGGATTATTTTATGAAAAGAAAGAAAATCTAAAGTTTATTTGCTCGTTGAATTGATCATCTTATCAAATTGAAAAGATGTTATCGTGGATTGACCGTACTCATGGTTACAACTGTGTCATTTACGCCTTTAAAAAGCTGTTCATATTCCGAACTCGGCTGACCGTCTTTAACATAACCCTGATAATCTGATGGTGTCGTAATATAATAGGTATTGTCATCAAAGGAGCCGATAATTGTCAAATTGTTGATTGGAATATCTTTTGCTTTTACCGCCATTCCGACATTAAACAAAAGGCCG
>CACZTE010000087.1 GCA_902784045.1 uncultured Eubacterium sp.
AGTGGTCATAACGAGCCGCACTCGAAATGCGGTTGTCCTTTTTGGGCACGTGGGTTCGAATCCCACCTTCTCCGCCATTTCGTATCACATCTGGGGGTGTAGCTCAGCTGGGAGAGCGCGTGATTCGCATTTACGAGGCCAGGGGTTCGAATCCCCTCATCTCCACCAATATTTTTAAAAGAAACGATCAAAATTGGTCGTTTTTTTATTTGATAAAGATATTAAAAGCATCAGCCCTTTTTCGACTGACGCTTTTAAAAATAGCTCTTATTATCTGATTTCGTTTTTAACAAAATAAATTTCGTACCAAACTAAGAAAGTGTAAATCGTCCAGACTTTTCGCCAGAGATCTGAATTACCCGAGACATATTCGTCAAATATACTTTTGAGAACATCTTGATTGAAAAATGTTTCGGCAATGTCAGAATTAAACAATCGTTTGACGTCACTATTATAGCGATCATCTTTTAGCCAATAACGAATAGGAACAATAAAGCCAAGTTTTTTCCTGAACGCAATTTCATCTGGCAATACTTTTGATGCTGCGTTCCTAAAAGCGACTTTATTTTGCGTTTCATTGACTTTGTAGTGCGCAGGAATTCTTGAAGCGATATCAAAGACTCTCATATCTGTGAGCGGCATTCTGACTTCAAGATTCGCGGCCGTACTCATTTTATCGACATTAAGATAAATATCCCCTTCCAACCAGACGCGAATATCCACATCGGTCATTTTAGATAAAGGATCCAGGCCTTCATTTTCCGCGTAAATTGATTGAACAACATCAATTGGCTTTATCGACTCATCGTAATTACGTAAAAGTTTCGCCTTCTCTTCTTCTTTCATGATATTGGTATTACCAATATAAAAGTTTTTTAGATTTTCACCGTATCTTTCTGCGTTTCGATACATATTATATCCGCCAAAAAATTCATCGGCGCCTTCTCCGGAATAACATAATTTTGTATGTTTAGCCGTCTCCTGGCATCCAATGGCAAAAACAATGGCGGAAGCGTCGCCTAATGGCTGTTCCATGTTTTTCATAACCCAAGGAACAATATCGAAATATGCCTCCGGCGTAATCAATGCTCGTTTATTCTCTCTATTTAAGATCTCCGCTGTTTTTTTAGCTAAAGGTGATTCATCAAATCGTTCGTCTTCGTAACCACAGGAATCGCTAACCTTGGCATCTGACATCGCAAAGACATAGGAAGAGTCTACTCCGCCGGAAAGGAAGGATTCGGCAATTTCATCAGGATCTTTTATTTCTGTCATTATTTGCTTAAGTGTCTCGTGAATTTCGTTAGACCAATCGTCTAATGCTTTGTCTGTATCCGGTTTAAAAGTCGGCGCAAAGTAACGTTTAAGTTCGATTTTTCCATCTTGGAAATGAAGAATATATCCCGGCATTAATTTTTTCACATTCTTAAAAAAAGTATCCTCTCCCGGAACATAGGTATAAGTAAGATAGTGTTGGAGCATCGCTGGATTAAATTCTTTTTCAAACCGACTGTCTTCTAATATATCTGAAAGGTATGTACCGTAAAGCAGTTCATCTTCTTTGCTCAGATAATAATAAAATGGCTTCGTCCCAAAAGGATCGCGGATACAGATTATTTCTCCGGTTTGATCATTGTGTATGGCGAACGAAAACATGCCGTAAAGATGATTCGGAAGATCATCGCCCCATTGTTTATAGCCTTCGATAATGATTTCTTTTTCTCTTTTTTCACGGGACATCCCTGAAGGTAGTCCTAATTCCGTACACAATTCTTGATGATTTCTAATATGACCGCGATATGATTTTAAAGTTAACATTCATTTGCGCCGCTCGTAAAGATAAACTTACACAATCAATTTTGACAAAATGCATTCATTCTTCAGTTTTTTCTGTCTGCTTAGCGATATAAATTTCACGCAAAAGATATTTCTTCTTCGTGAAATTGAGATTGTGTGTTTTTTGAATCATTGGAATCCTTTTCGAGTGGCTTCTCCTTTCTATAAAAATGTTTTATAAGATTGATACCTGTTTGCGATGATGATTCTTACCGTCGTACTGTCTTAAGCTTTTTTGTTTCTTATAGTTTCTGCCTAATATAAATAAATCTTTATATGTTGCGTATTACCTCTCACAGAGCTTAAAAATGCATATTGATTAAACAAGAAAGAGTTTTATCGAAAACATATGCAATAATCTCTGTCAATAACCATCTTTTTTGAATGATCAAATAAGACCGACACCGTTATATTGATCTCCGATCTCATCTAAAATATGTTTTTCGGAGTTTGTGCATGTTAATAGCAAAACTTGATTATCTTCGCTGATGCGCGACACAAATTTGAGCGCAGATTGTTTACGGCTGTCATCGTATTGTACAAATGGATCATCCAAAACAAATGGCAGGCTGCGTTTTCCATCGACGATATCTCTGACCCCAAATCGCAAAGCAAAATAGATTTGGTCGATTGTTCCGCCGCTAAGTTGATTGATTCCGATCAGATCGCCGGTTTCCGGATCGATGATTCGCACATTTAACGCGTCGTCAACTTTGACTTTTTTGTATTTTTTTGTGACGGTGTAGAGTATTTCTCCGATTTTGTGATTGAGTTCATCAGCACCCATAGCATGTGATTCTTTTTGGAAACCGACTAAAATGCTTTCCGCCAAATCACAGGCTTTCATTTCCGTTTCGTATTCCGAGATACGAGCGTATGCGTCATCAATCTCTTCTTTGATCACTACAGGATTTCTTACTTCGCTTAATAGCTTGGTATTTTGTCTTTGGATGATGTCTTTTTCATGTTTGAATTCAAGGATGTCTCTTTCCGCTTTCTTTTCAGAATTAATGGATTCTTCTGAATCAAACAAATCTGTCCCTGGTAAATATTTCCCATCAACAGCAATGTAAGTTTTATCGGATAAGGTCGCAATTTGCCGTTTATTCATTTCGATTTGGGCTTGTAGGCTTTCGATTTGACCATTTATTTTGACAGCATTGCCATATTCTTCTATGCTTTTAAAATCTGATTTTTTGAGAATATCATCAATCTCTTTATCAATGGTTTCTTTTTTTTCTTTGAGTTCCAGATCTTCTTTTTCGATAGCCGACAATCGATATGTGATTTCTCTATATTGAGAATTGAGAGATTCGAGTCTTCCAAAAATATCCTTTAATTTCTCCACCGTAGGAATAAAATCTCTCTGCCGTGTCAGATGATAAGCGGCAAGTAGTTCATCCATTGATGTTTTACCCGATGAAACAGCCCCTTTCGACATATCAGAAGGTAATTCTTTCTTTTGGATATTATCACTTTTTGCACCATACCAAAGCACACCGGCACCAAGTGCTATCAGCAAAACGCCGGAAAGGAACATCAAAATTTGTCCGATACCGGAAGATCCCGTCATGAATCCCAAAACAAGCATGACACATCCGAGCGCGCAAGCCAAAATGCCTAATCCCAAAAACATACCGAAAGATAATGGTTTCTTTTCGCTCGTTTCAGACTGCTTATTCATCGCCAAGTCTTGATTAGGTTTTTTCCCCGAATAAGCGTAATAAGCTTTTTCATCAACCTCTAACTGGGCAAGACTCAATCCGCCAAGTTGACTGTTTAAATGCGAGATACGACGCTTATGTTCCTTTTCAGCGTTTGTGAGATCTGCCATTTCGTCGTATAAAGCCACCCGCTTGGTTTCAATATCTTTGGATTGTTCGTCCAAAACTTGCAAATGTAGATAGGTGTCATTGTCAACTGTGTGTCCATCTTTTTCAGAGGCTTTTAACTGATTGATTAACTGCTCGTTTTCGGCTTTAAGCGTTTCAGCCTGTTTTTCATTTTCTTTGAGCACTTTCAGAACTTTTTGTTCCGCTTCTGCTTTTTTGGCCTCGACAGCCAAATCATATTGTCTTTTTTTGGCTTCGGCCGCGGCTATTTGCTTATCGTAATATTGAATTTTTTTCTGACTGGCTCTCACATCATCATATACTTTATTAGCGTTGGCGAGTTCTCGTTCTAAACTGTCTTTCTTTCTGATAGCAAGGCCGTATCCGAATTTACTTTTACCTGAAGATCCCAAAGCTTCACGCTTTTGTTTAATGTAATCGACAGCTGAACTGACTGCCACATGATCTTCTGATTTTTGAACCGTTTCTACCAAACGGTTATTAACTTCAGCAGCCAATTCCTTCTCAGATTTAGATGACATTTGTTTAATATTTACGGTATTATTATAAACAACGGCATTAATATTTGTATAACCCAAAGGTAAGTATTGCTTAGTCACTTGATCATATGGATAACCAGCAGAAATATCCTCCCCTGTTCGATCATCA
>CACZTE010000088.1 GCA_902784045.1 uncultured Eubacterium sp.
TTCGGGGGTATGCTCTCCGTGGGAATCGGCTATGTTTTGTCAGGCCATTCTTTAAAACCCGTCGAGGAGAGCATGGAGAGACAGCAGGAATTTCTGGCCAACGCCTCACATGAACTCAGGACGCCCATCGCCGTCATCCGCACCAATCTGGACGTGGTTCGAAACGACGGCGAAATGACCGATGATGAGCGAAATCAATGGCTTGGCAACGCCTATGAGGAAAGCAAACGCATGCAGCAGATCGTTGAAGATCTGATGTTTCTCGCCCGGGCGGATGCCGGTGAAGCGCCGTTTACCCCGCAAAAGGTCCACGCTGGATTTATATGTCAGGAAGTGGCGGAGCGTATGCTGCCCGTCGCTGCCCAAAAGGACATCATCATCCTTTGGGATCTTCCCGATGAATCGTTGACGGTTATGGGGGATGAGGCACTGCTCACCCAGCTTTTGGTCATTTTTGTCGACAATGCCATCAAATATTCCGACCGGCACACAACGGTGCGTATGAAAGGCTCTCTTATTGACAAAAACGTCGTCATCGAAGTCGCCGATGAAGGCATCGGCATTGACAAAGCCGATATCGACAAAATTTTCGGCCGTTTTTACCGAGTGGATAAAGTGCGTTCCCGCTCTCAGGGCGGCACGGGTCTCGGGCTGTCCATCGCCAAATGGATCGTGGATATCCACGGCGGCCAAGTGAACGCGCAGAGCGAACTCGGCAAAGGAACGGTGATGCGGGTTACCCTTCCCGCCGCGGAAGACAGGCAATAAGGCTTTCTTATATCATCTTGTATATAAAAAATGATTTTCGCGGACCGGCGATATGCGTGCCGCCGGTTCGCCTGCATCAGTTTCACGGCCAAACGTACGCGAGGATGTACGTTATTTTCGCCGGATTTAATCCCGCTGAATGAGAAGCGCAAAGAGATAAAATCCCGCGAATCATTCTTTTTAACGGAGGACGAATGAGTCTGCTTGACAGTTTAAACAACAAACAACGAGAAGCGGCGGCCTGCACCGAAGGGCCGCTTTTGATTCTGGCGGGCGCGGGCTCGGGAAAAACCCGCACCATTATCCACCGCATTGCCTATATATTGGAACAAAAGCTCGCTTGGCCGTCGGAAATCCTTGCCATCACTTTTACCAATAAAGCGGCGGGCGAAATGCGTGAGCGCATCGCGGCAATGAATGTGGCTGACAGCAAATCCATTTGGATGTCCACGTTTCATGCCGCCTGCGCGCGTATTCTGCGGATGCAGTGCGAGCATTTAAACTACGGTCGGAATTTTGTGATTTACGACACCGATGATCAAAAACGGCTTTACAAAATCATCGCGAAAGAATTGCAGCTAAGCGATAAGCTGTTTTCTTTCAACACGGTCATCGGCGCGATTTCCGACGCCAAAAACAGAGATGTCGACGCCGAGACTTTTGCCCGTGAAGCGGAGGGAGATTTCAGACAGGAAACCATCGCAAAAGCTTACAGCCTATATCAGAAAAAACTCAAAAACAACAACGCGATGGATTTTGACGATCTCATTTTCAACACGCTTAAGCTCTTTCGGGAAAACGAAGCGGTGTTGGCTTATTATCAACAAAAATTCAAATATATTTTGGTGGACGAATATCAGGATACCAATCACAGCCAATATGAGCTTGTTAACTTGCTGGCCGGACATTACCGCAATCTTTGCGTCTGCGGCGATGATGACCAGAGTATTTACGGATGGCGGGGCGCCGATATCAACAATATTCTGGATTTTGAAAAAGATTATCCCGATGCCAAAGTCGTCAAGCTTGAAGAAAACTATCGTTCCACGCCGATGATTTTGAACACGGCCAATCACGTCATCGCCTACAATAACGGCAGAAAAGAAAAAGCCCTTTGGACATCCAATCCCGACGGGCCCAAAGTGACCGTATCCTCATACGACACCGGAAACGCCGAAGCCAGGGATATCGGAATGCGTGTGAGAAACCTGCGTCTTGAGAAAGGTGCTTCCTACGGCGATATCGCCGTCCTCTACCGCACTAACGCGCAGTCCAGGCTTTTTGAAGAAGCATTTTTGCGCGAGGGGATACCTTATCAAATTGTGGGAGGTATCGGTTTTTACGCCCGTCAGGAAATTAAAGATATCATCACCTATCTTCATGTTCTCATCAATCCCAATGACGATCTGGGAACGGCCCGCATCATCAATGTGCCCAAGCGGGGCATCGGCGGAAGCACTGTCACAAAAATTGCCGATTTTGCCGAGTTTAAAGGCTGGTCGCTCATGGAGGCGGTTTACCGTTATGACGATATTGTCACCCTTTCGGCATCGGTGAAAGCCAAAGTCAAGGAATTCGCGGATACGATGAATAAGCTTGGCGAGAAAGCGAAAAACGAGTCTGTGAGTAGCGTCATTAAAGCCGTCATCACCGAAACCGGCTATCTGGATATGCTTGAAGAGGGTAAACTCGATAAATCGGAAAGCCGCATTGACAATTTACAAGAATTGGTGAGCTCCGCTGCCGAATTTGAAAAAAACAGTGATGATACAAGCCTGACCGCGTTTTTGGAAACCGTGGCTTTGACGTCGCAAACCGACGGCTACAACGAAGATGAAGGCAAAGTGCTTCTGATGACGCTGCACAACGCCAAAGGATTGGAGTTTCCCATCGTGTTTATGCCGGGAATGGAAGACGGCATATTTCCGCATTTTCGTTCGCTTGAGAGCGAATCGGAAATCGAGGAAGAACGGCGCATTTGCTATGTGGGTATCACTCGGGCTGAAAAACAGCTGTTTATGTCCTGGGCTGCTTCCAGAACGAATTACGGAAGAATCACCCCTCAGATTCGATCCCGGTTTTTGGATGAATTGCCCGAAGACTGCATCGAAGAAGATGATCAATCGGTGAGAAACAGCATGACCCGCGCGCCAAAAATCAAGCAGCGGGGCAGTGAACTGTTTTCGGAGAATATCAGCTACGGCAAAAAATATTCACACAGGAAAAAAACATCTGTGTCGGGGAATTCTTCAGCTAACTTTAATCCCGGAGATAAAGTTAAACACAAAAAATTCGGTGTCGGCACTGTTGTGGAAGTTAAGCCCAATCAGATTTCGATCGCTTTTCCCGGACTCGGTATCAAAAAACTCGATCCGGGTTATGTCAGCGCTGTATAAAGGAAAAAGTCATGGAAAACAATCATGAAATCCTATCCGAAATGAACCGGCTGATCGCTTATATTGAAGAGCAGAACCGCCGCTATTACGACGAGGACGCGCCGGTGGTCAGCGATTACGATTACGACCGCGCTTTGAGAGCGCTTGAGGATTTGGAAGCCGATCATCCTGAGTTAAAGCGGCCGGATTCCCCCACCGAACGCGTGGGCGGAACGCCTTCCGAAGCCTTTGAAAAGGTCAATTACACAACGCCGAAGCTGAGCCTTGCCGATGCCTTTTCTTATGATGAACTGCGTACCTTTGATAGCCGAATTAAAAAAACTGTTCCCAACGCCAGGTATTGTCTGGAAAATAAATTTGACGGACTGACCGTTGTCTTAAATTATGAAAACGGCCTGTTCGTGCGCGGCAGTACCCGAGGCGACGGCAGTATCGGCGAAGACATCACAGCCAATCTCAAAACCATCAAACGGATTCCTCTCCGTCTGACTGAGCCTGTTACGCTTGAAGTCCGCGGGGAAGTGCTCATGTTTAAAGCGGGTTTTGAGGCGCTAAACGCCGAACGTGATGCCGCGGGAGAGCCGCTTTTTGCCAATCCGAGAAACGCGGCGGCAGGATCTCTTCGTCAGCTTGATCCCAAGCTATGCGCCGAGAGACCTTTGGATATTTTTGTTTTTAATCTGGAATCCGCCGCTGATTTAACCTTTTCGAGTCACGATGAAAGCTTGACTTATTTAAAAAAATTGGGATTTCATGTCAGTCCGGTCAAAGTTTACGACAGCATGGCGGAGATTATCGCGGAAATCGAGCGGATGCACACCGACGGAAGAGACGCGCTTCCCTATGAAATCGACGGAATGGTCATCAAAGTCGACGACATTGCTCAGAGAGAAATTCTTGGTCAGACGGCCAAAACCCCAAGATGGGCCATCGCCTACAAATTTCCTCCGGAAGAAAAAGAAACCGTTGTTAAAGATGTGACAGTTCAGGTCGGACGAACCGGCGCGCTGACGCCGGTAGCGGAGCTTGAACCTGTTTTGTTAGCCGGGTCAACTATTTCCAGGGCAACCCTGCACAACGCTGACTATATTGCCGAAAAAGATATCCGCATCGGAGACCATGTGCTTATCC
Source organism: uncultured Eubacterium sp. (assembly GCA_902784045.1). Lineage (GTDB taxonomy): Bacteria > Bacillota > Clostridia > Eubacteriales > Eubacteriaceae > RUG12931. Next base: position 4,296 of record CACZTE010000088.1, read on the forward strand.
GCAAAGCCGGAGATGTGATTCCCGAAGTGGTCAGACCGTTAACCGAAAAAAGGGACGGTACGCAGACTGTTTTTGACATGCCGGATACTTGTCCGGAATGCGGCGAAATGACGGTCAGACTGCCCGGAGAAGCCGTGACCAAATGCGTCAACGTCAATTGTCCCGCGCAAATTTTCAGACGTATTGTTCATTTCGCTTCCCGGGACGCCATGAATATCGAAGGCCTTGGGCCGGCCGTTGTCCGCGCGCTTATGGAGCGAAAACTGATTGCCGATATTGCGGATATCTACGCTTTGAACAATCAACGGGAAGCCTTAATCGCCATCGATAAAATGGGCGATAAATCGGCGGACAACCTCATTCAAGCCATCGAGAATTCCAAATCGCAGCCTCTTTCCAAACTCGTTTTTGCTCTGGGAATTCCTTTGGTTGGTCAAAGCGGAGCCAAAGCGCTGGCCGTGCATTTCGGCAGCATGGACGCCATTGCCGGTGCTTCTTTCGACGAACTCACCGGTATTCCCGACGTCGGCAAACGTATGGCGGAAGCGGTGATTGACTTTTTTGAAAATGAAGCCAACAGGCGGATTATCACCGCGCTTAAAGAAGCGGGACTGACAATGGCCGAAGAAACGCCTTCCCAAACCGACGCGTCTCTGGCGGGAAAAACCTTTGTTCTCACCGGCACCCTGCCGTCTATGGGAAGGAGGGAAGCCAAGGCCCTTTTGGAATCGCGCGGCGCCAAGGTGTCCGGTTCGGTCAGTAAGAAAACCGATTATGTCGTCGCCGGGGAAAATCCCGGGTCAAAAGCCGAGAAAGCCGCTTCTCTCGGTGTTCCCATCATTGATGAGCAAACGCTTCTCTCCATGACGGGGCAGAGGAATTAAGGATTTACATCGGTTTACAATACAATTCAAAAAGGCTATAATGATGTGGCCTTACTGCCGCCGCTTAGCGTGCAGCTTTTTAAACGGCGGCTGACAATCTATTTTATGGAGAAAATAATGAAAATATCAAATGAAGAAGTCACCTATGTGGCCGATCTCTCCCGCCTGGAATTTTCCCAAGAAGAAACCGAGCGCATGGGAGAAGAATTGGGCGCGGTGCTTGATTACGTCGCGACCTTAAACGCTGTGGATACAACGAATGTCAAAGCGACCGAGCATATTTTGAATGTACAGAATGTTTTTCGCGAAGATGTAGTCGGGCAGTCGCTATCCAATGAGGAAGCGCTGGCCAACGCGCCTGAAGCCGATTCCGGCTGTTTTAAAGTGCCGCGAGTCATCGAATAGGAGACCGTTATGGATTATACGAAACTCACATTACACGAAACGAAACAAGTCTTACAAAACGGCGACGTCACCTCCGAAGCGTTGACGCAGGCGTATATTGACCGCATCAACGCAGTTGAACCAAAGGTGGACGCCTATTTGTTAACCGCTTTTGACAGCGCCCTTGAAAAAGCCAAAGCCGTTGATAAAGCGGGAAATGCCGGAGATGGTTTGGCCGGCGTGCCCTACGCGCTTAAGGACAATATGTGTACCAAAGGCATGACGACCACCTGCGCGTCCAAAATTCTTTCAAATTTTGTGCCTCCCTACGATTCGACGGTTTACGCGGGTCTTAAAGACTCGGACGCCGTGCTCCTTGGAAAAGTCAACATGGATGAATTCGCCATGGGTTCTTCCACGGAAAATTCCGCTTTTAAAACAACCAAAAACCCCTGGGATACCACCAAAGTTCCCGGCGGTTCCTCCGGCGGCTCGGCAGTTTGCGTAGCGGCTGATACGGCGGTGTTCAGCCTTGGCAGCGACACCGGCGGCTCCATTCGTCAGCCTGCCGCCCTATGCGGAGTTGTTGGCATGAAGCCAACCTACGGTCTCGTGTCCCGCTACGGTCTGGTAGCTTTTGCCTCTTCCCTTGATCAAATCGGGCCTTTTACCAAAGATGTCGAAGATTGCGCCATCGTGTTAAACGCCATTGCCGGTTACGATCACAGAGACTCCACTTCTCTCAATGTGCCGAAAGTCGATTATACCAAGGATTTAACCGAAGGTGTCAAAGGCAAGAAAATCGGTATTTCACCGAGTTTTGCCGGAGACGGCGTCCAACCGGAAGTGCAAAAAGCGGTGGATGAAGCGGTGGCTGCCTATAAAGACGCCGGCGCGGAAATCGTCGAAGTTGATTTTAAGTATCTCGACCAAGCCCTTGCCGCTTATTATATTATCGCCTGCGCCGAAGCCTCCTCCAATTTAGCCCGTTACGACGGCGTGCGCTACGGCGTGAGAGCTAAAGAATATACCGACTTGATTGACATGTACAGAAAGAGCCGTTCTCAAGGCTTCGGTTCGGAAGTCAAAAGACGGATTATGCTCGGCACCTACGCGTTAAGCTCCGGGTATTATGACGCTTATTATAAAAAAGCCATGCAGATGCGCACCCTCATCGTTGAGGATTTTAACCGCATTTTCAAATCCTGCGATGTCATGCTGACCCCGACGACGGCAACCACCGCTTTCGGAATCGGTGAAAAGACCGCAGATCCCCTGGAAATGTATATGTCCGATCTCTTTACCGTTCCCGTGAACATCAGTGGAATGCCCGCTGTTTCCCTTCCCGGCGGTGTCGACGCTTCCGGTATGCCCATCGGTCTTCAACTCATCGGCCCCGCATTGTCGGAAGAACGGATTTTGAAAGCGGCTTATGTACTTGAAAACGCCGTATCATTCCGCGCGTCAAACAAACCCGCATTGGATTAAGGAGGAAAACAATGGAATACGATATTGTCATCGGTATGGAGATCCATGCGGAGCTCGCCACAAAAACCAAAATCTTTTGTTCCTGTCCGACAACCTTTGGCGCAGATGAAAACACCCACACTTGTCCTGTCTGCTTGGGAATGCCCGGTGTTTTGCCTGTGCTCAATAAAAAAGTTGTAGAATACGCGACCAAAGCCGGATTGGCCCTTAATTGCAAAATTGCTAATTTCAGTAAAATGGACCGCAAAAATTATTTTTATCCCGATTTGCCCAAAGCCTATCAGACATCACAATTTGACTTACCTATTTGTGTAGGCGGGGTGCTCGATATCGAGGTTGGCGGAGAAACCCGGCCCATCGGCATCACGCGCATTCACATTGAAGAGGACGCGGGTAAGCTGATTCATGAAGGTGCCGACGGTACCTTAGTCGATGTAAACCGCTGCGGTGTGCCCCTGATTGAAATTGTTACAGAGCCCGATATGCGCAGCGCTGAAGAAGCCAGAATTTTTGCGGAAAAAGTGCGAAATATTCTGGAATACACCGGCGTGTCCGACTGTAAAATGGAGGAGGGCTCCATTCGTTTTGACGTCAACCTTTCCGTGAAAGAAAAGGGAAGTCCGGTGCTCGGAACCCGTACGGAAATGAAAAACTTAAACTCTTTCCGCGCTTTGGAACGCGCTGTTCATTATGAAAGCAAGCGCCAGATTATCGAACTCAAAAAAGGCCACCGCATTATTCAGGAAACCCGTAAGTGGGATGATGTCAAAGGCGTCAGCTCCTCTATGCGTTCCAAAGAGGAAGCTCATGATTACCGTTATTTCCCCGAACCGGATCTGGTGCCCATCGTCATCAGTGATGAGGAGATTGCTCAGGCAAAAGCGGAACTTCCGGAACTTCCCGAAGCCAAAAAAGCCAGATATGTGTCAGAATACGGTATTCCCGAATACGACGCTTCGGTGATCACCACATCCAAGGCATCAGCTGCCTATTTTGAAGAAGCTGTGGCCGCATACAATGAACCTAAACTCATTGCCAACTGGCTGATGGTGGACATTCCCGCTCACTTAAAAGAAAGGGAACTGACCATGGAAACCATTCCCTTCGGACCTGTGGCTTTGGCGGGGCTGGTCAAGCTCATCAAATCCGGTGAAATCAGCGGAAAAATCGCCAAAAACGTGATGGAAAAAATGTTTGAGGGAGAAGGTGATCCAGAAACAATTGTCAAAGATCACGGATGGGCTCAGATGAGTGACAGCGGTGAGCTTGAAAATATTATCAAGCAAGTCATTGCAGATAATCCCAAAAGCGTTTCCGACATTGCCGATGGCAACAAAAAAGCTTACGGATTTTTGACCGGTCAGGTCATGCGCGCTACCAAAGGCCAGGCCAATCCGCAAATGGCTAATCAAATTATCCGCAAACTAGTGGAAGAACAAATCGGCAGCGCCGAATAAATCAAAGGAAGTGTTGATGATGACAACAGAGAATACGCTTCGCGATGACGGCAGACGTGCCGATGAAGGCCGTCCCGTACAGGTCATCCGCCATTTCACCAAACATGCCCAGGGCTCGGTGCTTATGAACATCGGGCAAACACGGGTGTTGTGTACAGCCATGGTGGAGGAAAAAGTGCCTCCGTTTTTACGCGGACAGGGTAAAGGATGGGTCACTGCCGAATATGAAATGCTGCCCTCTTCCACAGACAGTCGTAAAAGCCGCGATCGAAACCGCGGAAAAATCGACGGCAGGACCGTGGAAATCCAACGCTTAATTGGCAGAAGTTTGCGCTCGGTCGTGGATCTCGACGCCCTTGGAGAGCGAACCATCTGGATTGATTGCGACGTGCTTCAAGCCGACGGCGGAACGCGCACCACGTCCATCACCGGCGCCTATATCGCACTTTGCGACGCTGTTAACAGCTTGTTAGACGAAGGAATTATTGCGGACAATCCTATCACTGGACAGGTAGCGGCTACCTCTGTCGGCGTCTGGAACGGCACACCGATTCTGGATCTTTGCTATGCGGAGGATTCCCATGCTGAAGTCGATATGAATGTCGTGATGACTGACGATGGCCGCATCATTGAAATTCAGGGAACTGGTGAAGCAAGGCCTTTTACTAAAGATGAATTCAGTCAGTTGATGACTTTGGCTGAAAAAGGCATTGCGGCGCTCATTGCCGAGCAAAACGCAGCGCTTTTAGAAACCCTTTAAAGGAGAACCCATGAAAACAATCGTATTGGCCACCGGCAACTCCGACAAAGCAACCGAGATCAAAGCCATGCTCGGTGGAAGCTATGACGTTGTCACGATGAAATCACTGGGGCTTGATCCCGATATTGTTGAAGATGGCAAAACCTATGAAGCCAACGCGCTCATTAAAGTCCATGCTATCGCGGATGAACTTTCACCTAAAGGCTATATTGTGATGGCGGACGATTCCGGTCTGTCCGTCGATGCTTTGGACGGCGCTCCGGGGTTATTTTCCGCCCGTTATGCCGGTGAAGATGTAACCTATCTTGATAATAACAAGAAACTGCTCGATGCCATGAAAGATGTTCCGGATGACAAACGCACAGCGACTTTCGTATGCGCTGTGGCGATTATTTTTCCCGACGGCCGTGAATGGACGGGAAGAGGAGAAGTTCACGGAACTATTTCCCGGGATTTTCGCGGCGAGGGCGGATTCGGTTACGATCCGCTTTTTATCGTCAGCGAAGTCGGGAAAAGCTACGCGGAAATGTCCGACGCTGAAAAAAATCATATCAGTCATCGATACCGCGCGATGTTAAAGGCAAAAAAACAGCTCGACACCTATTCTCGCTATGTCGCTTTTCACGGCGAAAAACAGGATTGACGCCATGACCAA
>CACZTE010000089.1 GCA_902784045.1 uncultured Eubacterium sp.
AAAACAAAACACACCGGAAGAAGCCATTGAAGCGTTAAAAAATGAAATCACATCGGAAAACAATGTTGAGATTAATCACAGCCGCGGAACCGAGACCACTATTTTAGGTCTCATCGGGGAAACACAACACGTTGACATTCACAAATTACGCTCAAAAGCAATTGTCGAAAAAGTCCTTCGTGTTCAGCAACCATACAAAAAAGCAAGCCGCTCTTTTCATCCCGATGACACCGTGATTGATGTGAATGGCGCAAAAATCGGTGAAGGTTTTTTCGCTGTGATGGCCGGGCCTTGTTCTGTGGAAAGTGAAGAACAGCTGACCGGTATCGCCAAAGCCGTTAAAGCTTCCGGCGCCACCTTTTTACGCGGAGGCGCTTTTAAACCGAGAACATCACCCTACGCTTTTCAGGGGCTCGGACCTGCCGGACTTGAGCTGCTTCTCAAAGCAAAAGAAGCCACAGGCCTGCCCATTGTGACGGAAGTCATGGATATTTCTCAACTGGTAGCCTTTGACAATGTGGACATCATTCAAGTGGGTGCCCGCAACATGCAAAACTTTACATTGCTCAAAGAACTCGGTCACGTTGGAAAACCCATTTTATTAAAACGGGGTATGTCCGCCACCATGCGTGATTTATTGATGGCCGCTGAATACATTATGGCCGGCGGAAATGATGATGTTATTCTTTGTGAACGCGGTATTCGCACCTTTGAAACAGCAACGCGAAACACCTTGGATTTAAGCATTATTCCCGTTCTTAAACGCCACACGCATTTGCCGATTATCATCGATCCCAGCCACGCGACAGGACTGTCCTGGGCAGTCGAATCCATGGCAAAAGCCGCTCTTGCCGCCGGTGCCGACGGTTTGATGGTAGAAGTACATAATGATCCGCAAAAAGCCCTCTGCGACGGTGATCAGGCATTAACTCCCGAAGTTTTTGATCACATTATGGGACAGCTTAAACGCTACGCCGAAATCGAAGAAAAAGTGATTTAATCCATTCGTTGTTCTGACATTGATCATCAAAACCATAGCTTGTTTTCAAATTCGCTATTAAGATTTATTACGAAACAGAACAAGTTGGATATTAAAATAATTGCTTTACCAGCCAGTTCTTTGAATCGAAAAATGGATCTGTGATGAACAAAACATTACGCACTCATCAATTAATGCGCGGATAATAAACAATTTAATATAAAATATTATTCTAAATCAACAAAAATCATGAGGAAACCAAAAATGAACTCAACGTTACAAAACATAACCCCAAAAACGACTCAAATGCATTTTAGCCGCCGATTTTTTAGCGGCTTTTTTGCGTTAGATAAATGGGGTTAAAAAGTTTGATGATGTCATCAATTCGACACTTAGCCCCGATTTATCAAAATGTAAAATGATAAATCGGGGCTATTTTTGTGGCTTGATAGCCCGTTTCCTCTCAATTTGCCCAGTATATTTTCAAGTCGTCGTTGTTGATGGGCTTATGTTTTTGATTTGATGATCTGATAACAGACTGCTGTGCTATTCCATTTTTTGATTATTATTAAGGAGGTGAATGTAAATTATACTAATATATATTTGTTCGCCCTGTTAATTTAAAATATAAACTGCTGTTAGATTATATAATTTATCGTTAATTACTATGTAATATTAAGGAGTTTTTAAATTGATTATTGTCTTACGCCCGTCTATTAGCCAAAACGACATTAAATTATTATCTGAGGAAATTATTTCAAAATACGATGTAAAAATCAATCCTATCGTCGGAACCGAAACAACGGTCATCGGTCTTGTCGGTGAAACTCAATCAGTTGATATCCATAAGCTTCGTTCGATGGATATTGTAGAAAAAGTCATTCGTGTACAAGAGCCCTACAAAAAAGCAAACCGTGCTTTTCATCCTCAGGACACCATTATCGACGTCCAAGGTCGAAAAATCGGTGAAGGCAACTTTTCCGTCATAGCCGGCCCATGTTCGGTGGAAAGCGAAGAACAACTGACCGGCATTGCCAAATCTGTACAAGCTTCAGGTGCGGCTTTTCTACGCGGCGGTGCTTTCAAACCCCGAACATCACCCTATGCCTTTCAAGGTCTCGGTCCCGCTGGTTTAGAATTATTAATTAAAGCAAAAAAAACAACAGGCCTTTCGATTGTGACGGAAGTAATGGATTTATCTCAACTATCAGCCTTTGACGATGTTGACATCATTCAAGTCGGCGCCAGAAATATGCAGAATTTTACACTCCTTAAAGAACTCGGCCGGCTCCGTAAACCAATTCTGTTAAAACGCGGTATGTCGGCAACCATGCGCGAGCTTTTAATGGCCGCTGAGTACATCATGGCAGGCGGAAATGATGACATTATTCTTTGCGAACGCGGTATTCGTACATTTGAAACTGCAACGCGTAACACCCTTGATATAAGCGCCATTCCGGTGCTTAAACGCCAAACCCATTTGCCGATTATCGTTGATCCCAGCCATGCGACCGGCCTTTCCTGGGCTGTCGAAGCGCTATCAAAAGCAGCACTAGCCGTTGGAGCCGACGGACTAATGGTTGAAGTTCATAACGATCCTCAAAAAGCACTTTGTGATGGAGATCAAGCTTTGACACCGGAAGCATTCAATCATATCATGTCCGAACTCAAACGCTACGCGAAATTAGAAAACAAAATAGTTTAACGCAAATGTCATATTTTATTTCCGGAAAAATAACCATGCTTTCTTCAAAATGAGTGACTATAGTATAATCAGAATCTTCTGCTTTACTTTTACAGAGAGCAAATGTACAATCAACTCAGGAAATTGAATGAAAGGATACTGATAAAATGGATATATTAAAAAACAAAAATGTTTGTATTATCGGTCTTGGCCTTATGGGCGGCGCCTATGCTGTTGGTCTTCGAAAGCTTTCTCCAGATGCAATTTTTGCATATGATCACAATCCCGAAGTGATTGAATCCGCATTAATTGACGGCACCATCGATCGCGGTGAAAGCAATGACGCAAATGTCGGAGAACTGCTGAAACAAAGCCATCTCATCATTTCCTGTCTGTATCCCAAGCTAACAGTTGATTTTTTTAACCGTCATATGCATGAATTAATGCCAAATGCTGTCATTACTGATATCACTGGTGTCAAAGGAATTCTGGTAGAAGAATTGATGCCGCATCTCAGAGAGGACGTGGATTTTATCATGGGCCACCCGATGGCAGGCAGCGAAAAAGAAGGTTATGGAAACGCCACAGACAGTATTTTTAAAGGACGAAATTATATTCTTATTCCGACACC
>CACZTE010000090.1 GCA_902784045.1 uncultured Eubacterium sp.
ACGATTGGAATAAGTGACAAGCCCGGTTTCAAAAACTTCTGAAATACCGGGTATTGCCGTTAATGCGGAAGCAATTTGTCCGCCGGTGCAGGATTCTGCAGTTGACAAAGAAAGATGCTTAGCCTTAAGTAACGCTCCAACGGTTTTACTCAATGAAGTTCTATCCCTAGAAAAAATCGATGTACCGAAACGCTCGTTAATGATTTTTCCGGTTTGCTCTAATAGTTTGTCTATTTCATCTTCATCTGTTCCGTTGGCGGTAATTCTGACAGTCACTTCTTCTATACCGGCATAGGTTGCAATAGTGGGATTTGTTTGGTGTTCAATTAAATCCAGCAATTTATCTTCGATTTGAGATTCACCCATATCGCAAATATTAAAATAGCGTGATTTGACAATCTGTTTACTTTTAGATTGAAGAATAGGTAAAACCGACTCGGTGAACATAGCCTTCATTTCACGGGGAACGCCGGGAAGCATGAAAACATCTACGCCGTTTTTTTCAATATGGATACCCGGTGCGGTTCCGCAAGAATTATTCATAATTGATGCGCCCATCGGTATATCACATTGTCTGAAGTTATTTTCTGTTAATTCATAACCGCTGTTTTTAAATCGCTTTTTCAGCTTATGAACTTGCTCGTCATCACGATATAAAGGCATATTGAAATATGACGCAACCGCAAGTTTTGTTAAATCATCCTGAGTCGGTCCCAGACCGCCTGTGATGATAATACAATCAGTTCGATTTATCGCAATATCCAGGCATTCTTGAAGGCGCAATGGATTATCACCGATTGTTGTTTGATAATAGACATCAACACCGATTGCAGATAATTCCTTTGATAAGAAATTAGCATTGGTGTTGACGGTTGCGCCAGTCAAAAGTTCTGTGCCAATACATAGTATTTCGCATTTCATGTTAATAATCTAATAATAATTGTCTCTATATCCCTTTCAATCACATCGATTGAAAAACACCTTTGTTGAGTCGGAAATAATCAACGCCGGAAATGATGGTGAGAATCAACGCAATATAGATACCGATGGTTCCCAAAAGACCAATAATGGGATAAGCTTGCATTTGGGGGATTAACGCGACGAGAAGTAAAACCGTTGCGATCATTTGAGACATCGTCTTTGCTTTTCCCCACATACTGGCTGCAATGACTGTACCGTTGTTGGCTGCGAGTGTACGAAGACCGGTAATAGCGAATTCTCTTGCGATAATGGTAATAACAACCCAGGCGGGAATCATCTGTAACTCGACGAGGCAAATAAAAGCGGAGCTTGTCAAAAGTTTATCAGCCAAAGGATCCATAAATTTGCCAAAGTCGGTAATAAGGTTTTGACTTCTTGCAATATGGCCGTCAACAAAATCAGATGCTGCCGCAACGATATAGACAATGAGAGCAGCTATTTCGTGACCGGTAAAATTGACAGACATGCAGATAATGAAAATCGGAATCATAATGATACGGAACATGGTAATTTTGTTTGGTAAATTCATGGTTTATAACCTCCCTATTAAATCATAATCGATGGCGTCAACGATTTTTATTTGATAGAACTTCCCTGGTGTTAAGGTAGCGTCCTCGATTATCACATCACAATCTACTTCCGGCGCGTCTCGATAAGTTCTTCCGATACTTACGCCGTTTTCGACTTCTTCAATGAGTGTGGTAAACGTCTGCCCGATTTGACTCTTATTGGATTCAGCAATGATGTTTTTCTGTGTCTCATAAATCTGTCTAGTCCGATCGGATTTGACTTGGTCCGAAATTTGATCGGGCATTGTGTAAGCCGGTGTTCCTTCTTCCCTGGAATATGCAAAAGCGCCAAGACGTTCGAAACGTAACATTGAGAGTGTTTCGTGCATGTGCATGAAATCTTCCCGCGATTCTCCGGGAAAACCACAGATGACCGTTGTCCTGATAACTGCATCGGGGAAAAATTGACGAATTCGTGAAACAGTATCGATAATTTCTGATTTCGTTACAGATCTTGCCATACGGGATAATATCTTATCTTCGGTATGTTGAATCGGAATATCAAAATAATGACATATTTCCGGATGTTTTTCTATTGTTTTTAAAAGATTATCATTGATACCTTCGGGATATAGGTATAACAGACGAATCCAAGTAAAACTTAAGCGTTCGCACAAGGCATCAAGTAAGACTGACAAATCAATGTCATTGGGTAAATCAGATCCATATTGAGTGAGATCCTGAGCGACTAAAATGAGTTCTCGGACACCGCTTTCGTAAAGCATTTCGGCTTCATCGAGCAAATCATTCATTGGTCTGCTGCGATGTTTTCCGCGAATTTTAGGAATGACACAATATGTACAATGATGACCGCAGCCTTCGCTGATCTTTAAAAAAGCAGTCGTTCTACCTTTGCTTATAAATCGTTTGTTTTCTGTTAGCGTATATGACGTTTTACCAGTATATATTTTTTCGGCATTTTGTTTTTGAATAATATCGCCGATTTCAGATATGCGATTGACACCGGTGAAATAATCGACTTCCGGCAATTCTTCTTTGAGTTCTTTGGCGAATCTTTCGGCCATGCATCCAGCAACAATAAATGTTTGACAATTTCCTTCGGTTTTATAGGGCAGATAGTCAAAGATGGCCTCAATGGATTCTTTTTTGGCTTCATCAATAAAGCAACATGTATTGATAATGATGACATCTGCTTCAGATGCCAGTGAAGTCGAATGGAATCCTTTTCCCATTAAATGACCGATGATATTTTCACTATCGACGGTATTTTTGTCACAACCCAAGGTTTTGATAAAGACCTTCTGTTTTGTATTTGTCATGATTGACCTCATGATGGATAAGTATTTAAAA
>CACZTE010000091.1 GCA_902784045.1 uncultured Eubacterium sp.
CGATACGGTTCGCTGACCAACCGTCTTTAAGACGGAGTTCAATTAAGACTCGATGCTCGTATGAAAGATGTTGTCCTTTTTTATGCTTAGTTGTGGTACAATGTAAGTGATCCATAGGGATTTCCTCCTTGTGAATGTTGTTTAGTCACTTACATTCTATCATTGAGGTGCCTTATGGACTTTTATTTTTTGATGTTCAACTTCATTATACAATCAACGAAACAAAAAAAGAATGTGCAACGGGGTTAATTTTTGATTGAGATTGTGTTATAATGAATACGACAACAGACGATTAATTATAAACTTTTCGTCTGTTTGAAAATCGTTTTACTCAATCAAAACGGTTTAATCTATTGACCGGGAGGATTTCACTATGAAATTTACAATTTACGGCAAAAATATGCATGTATCTGACGGCTTGAAAGAAACACTCAAAAAGAAATTCGAAAAATTTGATCGCTATTTCGATAAAGAAACCGAAGTTTATGCCACTTTCAGCAAGGAAAAGAACGCCCAGATGCTGGAAGTGACAATCCCTATGGGAAAAACGATTTTGCGCGCTGAAGAACGCTCTGAAGATATGGCCGGTTCAATCGAAGCGGTCGTTGATAAACTTGAAGGTCAGCTTCGCAAACACAAAACAAAACTCCAAAAGCGCTATGCCAATGAACCGCTCAAATTTAATTTTGACGCGCTGGAAAGCGAAGAAGAAGACGAAGCCGATATGCCGAAAGTGGTCAGAACCAAAAAATTCGCGGTCAAACCGATGTCGGTTGAAGAAGCGACCATGCAAATGGAACTTCTTGGACACGATTTCTTTGTATTTTTAAACGCGGAAACCGAAGATGTTAACGTGGTCTACGCTCGTAAAGACGGCAATTTCGGTCTGATCGAACCCCTCTTTTAATCAAAGAAATCGGATTGTAGCTTTTAAACAAACCATCGCGGCGTTTCGGCGCCGCTTTTTTCATAGGCGAATCAATTTTCAACAGATGCGCGATGCTTGTCAAAGGCTTAAAAAAAGCAAAATGTGACGGGTGAAAATCACTTTTGAACACCCCTTATAATTGACAATAGGATGGCTTTGTTTTAGAATATATTTTGTAAAATTTTAACAAAAAGGCGGCAACTATGTTTTTTCTTTTGGCGGTTATAATTGGTTTAATCATTGGATTTGCGCGAGGCGGACGCTTGAGCAATCTGGGGAATGCGAAGCTTAGTTTTTGGATTCCCGGAATTTTAGGTGCTGCGCTGCTTGCTGTTTGGCATCTGCATCGATATATTCCGTTTTTGATGAATTCGCCGGCAGCTGTTCCTGTGATTGGCTTTGCGGGCTATGTGTTTTTAATGGTCGCGTTGATCTTTAATTTGGACAGTGTCTGGGCTATTCTTATGATGGTCGGCACCGTTTCGGATTTTGTCGTAACCTTTATCAACGGCGGGAAAATGCCCGTTTTGGAGTCCATTGTGCGTTTGACGGGCGACCAAAATGTCATTGACGCGGTTCTCGGCGGCACACATGCTTCTTATGGGTTGCTCACCGTCAGTAACTCCACGTTGTGGTTTTTGGGTGTGAATGTTCCGATTCCCGTTCCCATTGTCGGAACGATAACCAATCTTTTCGGCAGTATGCCCGGACTCAGCATTGGTTCTATGGTGCTTCTCGTCGGTCTCGCCGGATGGATTTCCCATCAACTGGTCAGTCACGACTATAGAAAAGCATTGTTGGATGATTTGTCATCTGACTCTAACGGCGATTTTATTTTGGAAGAAGAAGAGCGCCGGTCAGATGTCTTGGCAGAAGATCAAAAGGCAAACTCATCTGAAAAACGAGTTGCGGAAAAAGAAGTTGAGATTGATTCAAATAGCAGTGAGGCAAAAACTTTAGTCAGTGAGGAACTTTTTAAGCGGGATTCGGGACCTGTGACATTTTCCGAGAAACCCGATTATTTTGAGCAGGTGCATGCCCTGCAAACCGGCGAGTTACTCGTGACGGACATCGAAAGCACCAATGATTCTGACAAAGAAGTCCCAGATAAGGCGGAAATAATTGATGCTTCTGATGTTGGTGTGGCCGAATCATCCAAATCTCCTTTAGTTGGAGAGACGGAAGTAGTGCCTGTGATTCAATCAGTCAGAGAAACGCATCAGGATTCTGTGGAGTATGATTTTGCCGATTCCAAAAGCAAGCCGAAGACTTTTGATCGCAGTGATACGAAGGTCATTACTTCGCTTCGTGATATAAAGAATGCGGATATTTACGTCCAGGATACGGCGGTATCCGAACGCGAAAAACCGGTTTCTCCCGGCGGCTTGGCTTTTGGCGCCGGCAGAGAAGGTCAGGGGCGTTCAGTCGATTTCGACAACGTTGATTTTACGGATGATGAACATTCTGAAGAACGCCAAAAAGAACAATCCCGGTGGGATATTCCTGAGGCTGGCCGAAACGGATTTCTTGCCGATCAAAGCGATGTTACCGAAAGTGAAAGGAATGAAAAATCAGATGACTTTGAACCATCATGGGTGATGCATCCAACCTATCAAAAAGGAAAAGCACCAAAGGAAAAAATCAGCTATAAAAAGAATCCTTATCGAAAGGGAAACATAAAAGAGGGCGATACAATGAAAAAAGATGATAACAAAAAAAGCGAACAAGATATGATGAATGTTTGGCATCAAATGTCGGAAGACACGCAGGCCATCAGACATAAACGCAGACGTAAAAATTATGATGATGATGGCGATAATCCCTTTGCGCAACCTCCCAAAAACACCACCGCGCAAAAGTCCGAGCAAAAGTCCATCGAGAGGGCAGATTACAGTCATTATGAACAGGCATCGGCAGCCGGCAGACGCAAACAGGCAGAGCAGGCCAAACAAGCCGAAGCTCAGCGGGCTGTGGATGAACGCCCCAAACGCCGCCGTTCTACCGATGAAGAGCGCCGCCGCGCGGGATTCGAAAAGGTGGAAGTGAATGTGGATGGTCGAATTGTGACTTTCTGGCGCAAGCGTAAAAACAAATAATTTAATTAACTTCAAAACAACGAAGAAATAATTTTGATGCGCGTAGACAAAAAGGACTGGCTTTTTTCAGTCCTTTTTTCAATTTGTATGAAATTTTTCAACAATTCTATGTTATACTTATAACATTATATTTTTAAAAACCAGCAGTATTTTCTGTGCAGCAATATAGGAGAAATTAAATGGGATTTTTAAGTGATTTGTTTGATCCGGGCAAAAAAGTGCTGAAGCGCTATCAAAAAACGGTGGATAGAATCATGGCCATGGACGGTGAGTACGCCGCAATGACCGATGAACAGTTGAAGGCAAAAACCGATGAATTTAAGGATCGCCTGGCCAATGGGGAAACCCTGGACGATATTTTACCCGAGGCATTTGCCACAGTCCGTGAGGCGGCCAACCGAACGGTTCATATGAAGCATTTTGAAGTGCAGCTTTTGGGTGGAATGGTGCTTCACAACGGGGATATTGCCGAAATGCGCACCGGTGAAGGGAAAACGTTGGTCGCGACTTTACCGGCTTACTTAAACGCCCTTGAAGGCAAAGGCGTTTACATTGTCACCGTCAATGATTATCTGGCCCGACGCGACAGCGAATGGATGGGCGAGATTCACAAATTTTTGGGCTTAAGTGTCGGTCTTGTTGTTCACGATATGAGTCATGATGAAAAAGTACAGGCTTATAATAGCGACATTACCTACGGAACCAACAACGAGTTTGGTTTTGATTATCTGAGAGATAATATGGTGGTCACCAAAGAAGCGCAGGTACAGCGTGAACTCAACTATGCCATCATCGACGAAGTGGACTCCGTGCTCATCGATGAAGCGAGAACACCGCTGATTATTTCCGGAAGCGGCGATAAGAGCACCGATCTTTATAAGCTGGCTGATGCTTTTGTCAAGACATTAAAGCCCGAAGACTATGACAAAGAAGAAAAAGAAAAAGCTGTCATGCTCACCGAAAGCGGTATCGCCAAAGCAGAAAGCCGTTTTGGAATTGAGAATCTTTCGGATGTGGATAATATGGAAATCATGCACAACATCAATCAGGCGCTTCACGCCAACGTATTGATGACCAAAGATATTGACTATGTGGTCAAAGACGGCGAAATCATCATTGTCGATGAATTTACCGGCCGTCTGATGCCGGGCCGCCGTTATTCCAATGGACTGCATCAGGCCATTGAAGCCAAAGAACACGTCACGGTCAACAGAGAGAGCAAAACCCTCGCGACAATCACCTTCCAAAATTATTTCCGCATGTTCAACAAACTGTCGGGGATGACCGGTACCGCGAAGACCGAAGAAGAAGAATTCAGTACGATTTATAATCTCAATGTCATAACGGTTCCCACCAATAAACCGATGATCCGTAAGGATTTAAACGACTTAATCTACAAAACGGAAGAAGCCAAATTTAAAGCGGTGGCGGATGAAGTAGAGCGCCGCCACGAAACGGGTCAACCGGTGCTTGTCGGGACAATTTCCATTGAAAAATCCGAACTCTTAAGCAAATATCTCAAAAAACGCGGCATCAAACACAATGTGCTGAACGCCAAATATCTGGAAAAAGAAGCGGAAATCGTGGCCGGCGCCGGTCAAAAAGACGCTGTGACGATTTCCACCAATATGGCCGGCCGTGGGACGGATATTGTGCTCGGCGAAGGCGTGGCCGAACTCGGCGGCCTTCATATTTTGGGCACCGAGCGCCATGAGTCCAGACGTATCGACAATCAGCTCCGCGGTCGTTCCGGCCGTCAAGGAGACCCCGGTTCTTCACAGTTTTTCGTATCATTGGAAGATGATTTGATGCGTATTTTCGGTTCCGAACGCATTCAGGGCGTGGTGGATAATCTCGGAATGGAAGAAGACGAAGCCATCGAAAACAAAATGATTACCCGAAGCATCGAAAACGCTCAAAAACAAGTGGAATCCCGCAATTTTGACGCCCGTAAAAACGTCCTTCAATACGACAATGTCATGAACCGTCAGCGCGAGATTATTTACGGACAGCGTCAGGAAGTGCTCGACGGCAAAAACATGCATGAACAAATCCGCAAAATGACAGAAGACGTCATTGACGATTATGTGGATATGTATACCAGCGGCGGCCCTGATTACGTCGATTGGGATATAGAAGCGATGAAAAAATATTTCGGCGGCTTTTTACCGGTCGAAAAACTGACAATCGATAAAAATTCTACGATTGACAGTATTAAATCCGATTTAATGGGGTTGTGCGAAGCCAATTACAAAGAAAAAGAAGAAATCCTGGGACCGGATCAAATGGAAGAAATGGAGCGCGCAATTCTGCTTCGTAGTGTGGATTCGGCTTGGATGGCGCATATCGACGATATGGATCAACTCAAGCAGGGGATCGGCCTAAGGGCCTATGGTCAAAACGATCCTGTGGTGGAATACACCAAAGAAGGGTTTAACCTGTTTGAAGATATGACGGCGCAGATTCAGGAAAACACCGTACGCTATCTTTACAATGTCAAGATCAGCAAAACGCCGGTCATCAGAAGACAGGACAACACAGCCAACGTACGGACCAATCAGGATCAAATCGAAGGCAGAGAGCAGACGACGGTCCGTCGAAGCGGAAAGAAAGTCGGACGAAATGATCCATGTCCATGCGGAAGCGGGAAAAAATACAAAAATTGCTGCGGCCGCAATAAATAACACATGGCGCTCAGGCTGAACGAAAAAGTTTATATAACTAATCATGGGGAATGACAATTGAGCCGTTCCCCAATTGTTTCGTTTCTGTTTTCAGCTTAACGGTGAAGAATTAAAAGGCGAAAATCAGCGCGGCGCGTATTGTTTTACCGCTGTGTCTGTGAATATTAAGGGATTCGTCAAGTGTTGCTTATTCATTTGAAAACCGAATAGATAACCAAAGACCGAAGGGAGAATAACCATTGATTGACTTATACGAATGTCATCAAAAGACATCGGGCATGAAAGAGGAGCTGGCCGCCATTGGCAAGTCGATGGATTTGCCCGCCATTGATCAAAGACTGGAAGAACTGACGGCGATTTCCGAAGAGCCGACTTTTTGGAACGATACGCAAAAGGCGCAAAAGGTGCTCAAAGAGCAAAAAGTCCTTAGAAGTAAGCGCAGTCATTACGACAGTGTCAAGGATGATCTTGACGACATTGAGGTGATGTTGGAGCTGGCTGACGCCGGCGAAGTGCTCGATGAGTTGCCGGAAGCCATTGACGATTTTGCCAAAAAATTTGACAGTTTTAAACTGGAAACCCTGCTTTCCGGCGAATACGACAGCAATAACGCCATTATTTCGCTGCATCCCGGTGCCGGCGGAACCGAATCTCACGATTGGGCGTCGATGCTTTTGCGCATGTACACCAGATGGGCGGAGCAAAAGGGATTTAAAATCAAAACCCTCGATCTGCAGCCCGGCGATGTGGCGGGGATTAAAAGCGCGACACTCCTGATTGAAGGGATTAACGCCTATGGTTACCTTAAAACCGAACGCGGCGTTCACCGCCTGGTGCGTATCTCGCCTTTTGATTCCTCCGGGCGGCGCCATACGTCCTTCGCGTCACTCGATGTGACGCCGGAAGTGGATGACAGCGTGGAAATCGAGATTAATCCCGATGATATCCGGGTGGATACTTATCGTTCCAGCGGCGCCGGCGGACAGCATGTTAACAAAACATCCTCTGCCATCCGCATTACCCATATTCCCACCGGGGTTGTTGTCCAGTGTCAAAACGAACGCTCCCAGCATCAAAACCGCGAAGTGGCCATGAATATGTTAAAATCCAAGCTCGTGGAAATCATGGAACAGGAGCAAAAGGAAAAACTGGAAGACGTCGTCGGCGATTATTCTCAGATTGCTTGGGGTTCTCAAATCCGTTCTTATGTTTTCCATCCCTATACGATGGTCAAAGATCACCGCACCAATGTGGAAACCGGCAATATTCAGGCTGTGATGGACGGCGCTTTGGATGATTTTATGAATGCCACTTTGCGCATGCAGGTGGAATAAAAGACAGGTATTAAAACAATGCAAAACAGACCCAATCGAATTGTTGTGAAAGTCGGCACGTCAACATTGACCAACGAAAACGGCAAAAGCAATTTGCGCGCCTTTGAAAAACTGGCATTGACGCTATCCGATGTTCAAAATTTGGGCTATGATGTCATTTTGGTGTCATCCGGCGCCATTGCCGTCGGTACCAATAAAATGCGGCTTAGCAAGCGTCCGGAAACACTGCGGGAAAAACAAGCGGCGGCGGCTGTCGGTCAGAGCAGCATTATGTTTTTCTACGATAAGTTTTTCTCGGATTATAACAAGACGGTGGCGCAGATTCTTCTCAATGCCGAGGATATCAAACAGGAAGAAAAAAAGGAAAACCTGACCAATACTTTCGACACGCTTTTAAGCATGGGCATTATCCCCATTGTCAATGAAAATGACTCTGTCAGTTATACGGAAATCGAGTCAATCGAGCGCCTTTTCGGTGATAACGATATGCTCTCCGCTGTTGTGGCGGTGCTTTGCGGCGCGTCGAAGCTTGTGATTTTTTCAGATATTGACGGCTTTTACGATAAGGATCCCAGGCTGTATGTCGACGCGAAGCTCATTGAACGGGTTGACGCCGTCACTGAGGAAACCTATGCCCTTGCCGGCGGCGCGGGTTCCAGACGGGGAACCGGCGGCATGAAAACCAAGCTTCAGGCGGCAAGCCTGGCAACGGCTCAGGGTATCGATACGATTATCACCAACGGCAACAACATCGGTTCCCTTTATGACATTGTGGAAGGCAAGCCGGTGGGAACACTCTTTTCCGGTTTGACAAAATAAAAAGTCATCCAATTAATCGCGTTTCTCAAACAATCAAAAACAGATAAAATCAAACCGCGATCATTCTTATGTCCGATTATTTTAAAGCGTCTGAAACGGCGCTTTTTTTATGCCTTTTCAACGCCAATATTTCTCTTTATTTTTGGGAAAAAATGGCATATAATAGATTTGGTTAATGGTTTTAAAAATCAATTCGTTTTTGATTCAAGAGAGGAATAGATTGATGAAGGTTTTA
>CACZTE010000092.1 GCA_902784045.1 uncultured Eubacterium sp.
CACAGCACCCGCGCCGATAATTGCGCCGTTACCAATGGTTACACCGGGTAAAATAGTCGCGTTTGAGCCAATCCAGCAATCCTCACCAATGACAACCGATTTCGGTAACAAATCCGCGCGGTATCTCGGATCTTCGCGATGGTTAAGCGTAGCGATGACGACATTGTGCCCAATATGTGTTCCTCTGCCGATATAAACACCGCCCTGATCCTGAAATTTACAGCCGGCGTTGATAAACACATTTTCCCCAAGATGAATATTTTTCCCGAAATCCGTATAAAAAGGAGGGAAACAACGAAAACTGTCCGGTACGTCACGACCGGTCAGTTTTCGAAAAATTTCGACTACTTCTTCAGGGGTATGATAGCGACTGTTGAGTTCTGTTGTGATTTTCATCGCTTCCTGAGCGCCGGTATGACAGACTTCCATCTCTTCAGAATCAAAGGAAATATAACCTGTCTTCGCCGCGCGGTTAAAATCTTCCAGACTGACCATCACATTACGCCCCTTAATTTAAATTTTCGGTGAAAAAGCTTTCAAGCTTGTCAAAAGGAATCACTCCGTCTTTGCCGCCGTCGTAAAGATCCGTATGGACAGCGCCTGGAATGAGCATCAGTTCCTTATTATCCGCGTAAGCGCTGTTTGCCGTCATCGCCGCGTAGGCATCTTTTGAAAAGTAACAGGAGTGAGCTTTTTCACCGTGTATCAATAAAACAGCGGACCGTATTTCATTGGTATAGCAGTTGATCGGTTGATTCATAAAAGACATACAGCCGACAACGTTCCAACCATCGTTTGAATTTAATGAACGCTCATGATAACCGCGATCTGTTTTATAATAATCATAATAATCCGCGACAAAAAAAGGCGCGCCTTCTGGAAGCGGATCAACAACACCGCCGGCTCGGGTGTAAGCACCATTTTGATAGTCCTTAGTGCGCTGGGCATTAAGTGCTGTTTTGGCAGCGTATCGTTTTTCCTCGCTGTCATCAGCATCAAAATAGCCGTTGGCGTTGACCCGCGCCATATCGTACATGGTTGACGCCACAGTTGCTTTAATGCGCGTATCCAGAGACGCGGCGTTTAAAGCCATACCGCCCCAGCCGCAAATGCCGATGATGCCGACACGTTCAGCATCGACTTTTTCATTCGTCACCAGAAAATCCACCGCTGCCTGAAAATCTTCAGTATTGATATCAGGGGAAGCCATATAACGGGGTTGTCCGCCGCTTTCGCCGGTATATGACGGATCAAATGCAATTGTTAAAAATCCTCGTTCTGCCATGGTCTGAGCGTAAAGGCCAGAGCATTGTTCTTTGACAGCACCGAAAGGACCGCAAACCGCTATTGCAGCAAGCTTGCCTTCAGCGTCTTTCGGAATATACATATCCGCCGCTAAAGTAATACCGTAACGATTTGTAAAAGTCACTTTTTCATGATTTACCTTTTCGCTTTTATCAAAAGTTTTGTCCCAGGTCTGAGTTAATGTTAATGCAGCCATTTGATTCTCCTTTAGTATTTTTAATATATGAACGCATTATTGAGAACTCGTTTTTTGATTGAACGAAAAACAGAATTGAAACGAATTTACGATTATTTTTCAGTCGACATCCTACTGTCCGTTAATCTTAAAACGGAAGACCAAGTTTTTCCAAAAACCATTTGTCTTTATTTCACTGACATTACTGTTTTTATATTGAAAAGTCTTCTCTCATGTATTGTATTTTGATTATATAATATGCCAAAAATTTGCGCCAATGGTGATTTGGCATAAAATGATATTCATAAATCGCATTTCATATAACCAAGGAATGTGGTATAATATATAAAAGTAAACTGCGCTTTTAATCAAGCTACAAAGGCGATTAACGGCCGTAGAGTACAATTTATCTACTTCACGGTTTGATGAAACAATTCATGTTCTCAATCAATTCTCTGTTGTGATATTCAATTTTTTTATTTGCCCTTAAATTCATATCACGCATCTGCTTCCCTAATTCTAAACTTTGGAGTTAAAACATGGAAATACGTACGCTTCGCTACTTTCTCGCCGTTGCCAGAGAGGAAAACATGACCCGGGCAGCCGGGAAACTTCACGTGACCCAGCCAACCCTTTCAAAAGCATTAAAACAATTGGAAAATGAACTCGGAAAAAAATTGTTTGTTCGCCATTCTTTCAACATTGAACTGACCGATGAGGGCAGGCTCCTTCGCGAACGCGCCGCCGACCTCATCGATATGGCCGATAAAATTCATTCGGAATTTAGCGCCTATGATGACATCACCGGCGGAAATGTCTATTTCGGGCTCGCGGAATCCTATCAAATCCGCCATCTAGCCCGCGTCATCAAAACATTCCTAAAAGACTACCCGGGTTTTCGCTACCACATCACCAGCGGCGATACCGAGCAGGTCACCGAAAAGCTTGACAAAGGTATTTTGGATTTTGCCGTTCTTGTCGAGGCGCCAGACCCCTTAAAATACGACCGTCTCAAATTACCTGAAGAAGATCGCTGGGGGCTGATTATGCCTTCCGAACATCCCTTGGCAAAAAAAGAAGCCGTCACCTACGACGACTTGAAGACACTGCCGCTCTACGCGTCAGAGCAATCCATTAAAAATGATTTTCCCAGATGGTGCGGAGAAGAACGTGTCAAAGCGCTGAATTTTGTCGGAACTTTTCGATTAGCCTATAATGGCTCCGTTTTCACCAGAGAAGGCCTTGGTTATCTCATGGTTTTGGAACACCTCATCGGAACCGGTGAAGAAAGCGGACTGGTATTTCGACCGCTCACGCCGGAACTGACCAATCCGCTCTATGTAATTTGGAAGAAAAACGCGATTTTCACCCCCATCGCCGAGCGCTTTTTAGACGCAATGAAAACCTATTGCACGTCCTTCGAAAAGATGGATTAACTTAAACGAATCTAATATGCCAAGCACCGTTAAGCGCAAACCAAAACAAACACCATCAAAAAATCACCGTGACTCCGCAATCGGCTCATTACTAATTCGTACCATGTCCAAATTTTTAAGGGTAACGTGGTGATTTCCACTGATATGATACCCGCGTTTTCTAAGCCTGCTCATGAGAACCATCATAAATAATCCATGAGATACCAACACGCAGTCTTCATTTTGCTTTTCTAATTTGTCAATCACCGTGTCAGCGCGCGCTTCTGTCTGTGAGCGCGTTTCCACCTGGCATTTGTCGTTAATAAACCATTGAAAATGGCCGAACACATGCCAAATCCATGTGGGAAAACGCACGCGGTAGCGTGTTTTGGCGTATATAGGAACCTCTCCGATTTCGGACATTACCGAAAATTCCCGGTTCCCGAAAAGCCCTTTGGCCGTCGCCAGGCTTCTAGGCAACGATGAAATATAAATCTTTTTAGGGAGTGTTATATTGAAAATGGGCGAAATATCCGTAATCGGCGCTTCATCATATTGCTTGCGATACGCGTGAAACGTTGATACGTCGCAATGCTTCGGCCAATTCAAATCAACTCTGGCGTGTCTGATAATAAATACTTTCAATTGTTTTTCCTTATTCTCTTCTGATTTGCCGCTTTTTCCGGTTCTTGCTCGAAAATCGAAAGAATATGGGTTCAAAAAAAGATAATCAACTATTCATCAGAAAACCCATATATAAAAACAGTATGAGTATTCTACCATATAATCAACAAATCGTCTTAAAATCCAACTGATTAATTTAATTTTTAGTCATAAAATAATTTTTTTACAATGATGTCATTTGTGTACAATTAACAAGAGATAAAACCCGGGCAACGCTCGGGTCTAATAAAACTTATCGCTTTTCGGAGGATTGCTTTAACTGACTTTTGAGCACCGCCACCATATCGTCTTTCGTCGTGGCGATATGCGCTTTGGCCGCCGCTTCTGCCGCGTCAGGATCTCCGTTGGCAACCCCGTCGATAATGGCGCGATGCTGACCGCGAAGCGGATGCATATCCGTCACATGGTGAACATACTCCACACGCATACGCAACATTTGTTCTCTCAAGCTGTGAATCATCGAGCGCAACCGATTGTTGCCGCAGGCTTTATACAGGATTTCATGAAAAGCGATATCATAATCAATAATCCCATCGTAGTCGCCGTTGCCGATGGCGTTTTCAAAACAGTCATTGCTTTCGCGAAGGGCGTCGATTTCTTCAGGCGAGGCGTACTTCGCTGCCAATCGCGCCACAAGACCCTCAAGTGCCCCGCGAATCTCCATCATTTCAACCAGATCCGTGACAGACATTGGTGTGACATAAGCGCCTTTACGGGGTACCATTTTCACGAGTCCTTCAAGTTCCAGCTTTCGAATGGATTCACGCACCGGCGTCCGACTGACGCCGAGTTCTTCGGCAAGCTGAACTTCCATCAATCGCTCTCCCGGTTTAAGTTCACCGTGAACAATAGCCGAGCGGATCGTTTCAAAAACAATTTCCCTTAGGGATTTACAAGAATCAGGATTTAGCACAAGCGGTTGACGACTTGTATTTTGGTTAGATTTCATCATTTCACTTCCTTCCCTTTTGCTATTCGCGCCATAAAACATAATTGCTCGGCCAAAAAAGCGCCGGATGCCGTTTTAGCTTTTTCCAAACTCTCAAAATATCCGACAACCGTTGACCCGCTTCCGCTCATCAGAGCAAATGCTGCGCCGGCTTTCTCGAGTTTTTCTTTAACGGATTTAATTTTCGGATATTTTTTAAACACTATCGGTTCAAAGGCGTTACCCGAAAACTTCGCGATGTCGCCGCTTTGTTTCCTTGAAATTGCCGAAAGCAACGCGTCAATATCAGGATGAAAAGCCTTCTCCTGACAATCAAAAGCTTTAAAGGCTTCCGGTGTCGGCACGTTAATATCCGGTTTGACAATCACTAAATAATAATCGGGAAAAGGATCAATCAAAGTTATGATTTCTCCGATACCTTCAACCAAAGCGGGGCGATTATCCAAACAATAGGGTACGTCCGCGCCTAGTTCAATACCGATTTCCGCCAACTCCTCTTCAGACAAATTTAACCGCCATAAACTGTTTAATCCTTTTAATGCCGCGGCGCAATCTGCGCTTCCTCCCGCAAGTCCTGCCTGCATTGGAATCTTTTTCTTTAATGTGATTGCCGCGCCTTGTCTACAACCTGTTTTGGTTTTTAAAACTTCAGCGGCTTTAAAAATTAAATTCTCCCCCCCCACAGGAACATCAGGATTATCACAAGATAGCGTTAATTCATCAGCCTTTTCAAATATCAATTGATCTGCCAAATCGCAGGTAAAATTGATCATACGCATCAGATGATAACCATCCGCGCGTTTTCCCGTAATATCAAGGGACATATTCACTTTTGCCGGCGCATTGACAGTAATCACAGCTTCATTCTC
This sequence comes from uncultured Eubacterium sp., assembly GCA_902784045.1. Classification (GTDB taxonomy): domain Bacteria; phylum Bacillota; class Clostridia; order Eubacteriales; family Eubacteriaceae; genus RUG12931. The sequence goes on from CACZTE010000092.1 coordinate 5,398, forward strand.
CTTTTCTTGTATACAGTATTTTTATATATTTTATCATATTCTTTTGATTTATCAAGAACTCTGTTATTATTTTCATTGTTTTTTTGTTAAAATAAAACAAACAGTTAATCATGTTTATAATAATCCAAGTTGGACATTTTTAGTTTGTAAAAGGAGTTTCGTATGGCCATTCCCGTTCATAACGATTGGAAACCTATTTTGGATATCGAATATAAAAAAGCATATTATCAAAAACTTCACGCTTTTTTAGCTAAAGAATATCGGACACACACGGTTTATCCCGATATGTACGATATTTTTAACGCTTATATTTATACACCCTATAAAGATGTGAAGGTGTGTATCATCGGACAAGATCCTTATCACGGACAAGGTCAGGCACACGGGCTTTCCTTTTCGGTCAAACCCGGTGTTGCTGTTCCCCCATCTCTTGTAAATATATATAAAGAACTCCATTCCGATTTAGATTATCCCATACCCTCCCACGGCAATCTCACCTCATGGACCGCTGAAGGGGTCATGCTGTTAAACGCCGTGTTGACCGTTCGTGCCGGCGAGCCGGCTTCTCACCGAGGCATCGGCTGGGAGCAATTTACCGACCGTACCATCGCCGCTTTAAACGCACGCGAAACACCTGTTGTCTTTATTTTGTGGGGCGCTTTCGCCCAATCCAAGTCATCTCTGATTACCAACGCCCGGCATCACATTATTTCTTCTTCCCATCCAAGTCCTTTTTCGGCAAATCGTGGATTTTTTGGCAGTAAACCTTTTTCCAGAGCGAACGCATTTTTGGAAGCTGACGGCATCGCGCCAGTCAATTGGGAAATTCCTTCCACTGTTTTGGAAAAGAATTATCCTTGACTTTACCCGTTATGGATGATTATAATGATGTACTATTTGACATGAAAATACATGGAGGTCTTATGTCACTCAAACTTTATCTGGATAATGTTCGCCGTATTCGTCCGACTGTACACTGCATCACCAGTGCCGTCAGCGCCAATGATTGCGCCAATGCACTTATTGCCTGCGGTGCCAGAGGCATTATGTCCGATCAGGCCGAAGACGCTGTCGATATTACAGCTCATTGCGGAGGCTTGAACATTAGCATCGGTACACTTTATGCCCAGTCAATTAAAGCGATGTTTGAAGCAGGAGATCGCGCCGGTGAACTTGGGCGTCCTATCCTGCTCGATCCTTTGGGTGCGGGCACATCGGCGCTCCGCACAAAAACCGCTCATCGTCTGGCAGAAGATTTACCCCTTACCGTTATCCGCGGCAATTTGAAAGAAATAAAAATTCTTGCCTCCGGCAGCGGTTCTGCTCATGCCGTACCGGTCATTGACGACGACCATATTACGAAAGAAAACCTTGCGTCTGTTTCTGCTTTTATTAAACAATTTGCTGAAGCAAGCCAATGCGTCGTGGCCGTTTCCGGCGAAACAGACATCATATCAGACGGAAATCGCCTTGCTGTTGTGCAAAGCGGTGATCCGATGATGAGTGACATTGCCGGATGCGGATCAATGGTCTCTGCCGTAACCACAGCTTTTGTCATTGCAAATCCCGAAGACATTTTTATGGCCGTAACCGCTGCCTTCACTGCCTGCGGCGTTTGCGGGGAAATCGCCAAAAATCATCTGCGTCCCGAAGAAGGAAACGCATCCTTCCGAAATCGCTTGATTGACGCCATTTATCATTTGAACGGCGAAATCCTGGACAAAAACGCCCGATACGAGATATTATAATTTAGCGTATAATCAAAACCATAACGACCATTCGTTATAATCTTTATTCAGTCAATCCATTAGACAAATTTTAAAATATTTCATTAACTCTAAAAAACCGGCATTGCCAAATTAGGCATTGCCGGTTTTTTGATAGCCATTAATTGTTGAATCGGAAGTATTTTACTTTTCTGATTTTTCAAGGGCTTCCATTGCCGCCATACTTTCAAAAACATAAGGAAAAATCGCCTTGACACTCTCAATGGTATCAGCTGATACATCCGCCATTTCCATCGCTGCAATTCCATAGCCAATAATAAAATCGTTAAAAGCGCCCGAATTAACCATCATGGCTAATTCCTCTTCGTCTTTATCCATCATCGCTTCAAAAACTTCTTTTTGTCTGCCCGCAAAGGCCATAATTTCGTAATCTTTCATGCTGTTTCCCCTTTTCCCATGGAATAGACAGAGACTTATTCTCCGAAAACCGCGATATAATCTTTTTTGAATTTCTCAATACCAATATCTGTCAGAGGATGACTCACAAGTCCGTCAATTACCTTTGGAGGCACAGTGCAAATATCTGCGCCCGCCGAAGCGCAGTCCAACACATGAATTGGATGGCGAACAGAAGCGGCAATAATTTCCGTCTCAATTCCCTGCACTGCGAAGATTTGCGCAATGCTCTCAATTAATTGGACACCTGGAGTCGCGATATCATCTAGACGCCCAAGAAAAGGCGAAACATAAGCGGCACCTGCCATCGCGGCCAAAATAGCCTGACCTGCGTTAAATATAAGTGTCATATTCACAGGAATTCCCTCTCCGGACAAAACTTTGCACGCTTTAAGGCCCTCTTTTGTCATGGGAATTTTGACAACCATATTCGGATGAATCTTCGCGATGTCACGGCCTTCGGCAATCATTCCTTCGGCATCTTCAGTGGTTGCTTTCACTTCACCGCTGATGGGGCCGTCAACAATTTCGGTAATTTCTTTGATGACCTCATTAAAATCACGTCCTTCTTTGGCAATGAGCGACGGGTTCGTCGTTACGCCGCAAATCACGCCCATTTCCGCGGCTTCGCGAATAGCGTCAGTGTTGGCTGTATCTAAAAAGAATTTCATAATACCACTCCCTTTCATCTATCATTTTGTGAATCTATTTTATCACCTTTAGTTAGAAAAGCCGAGTGTTCGATGTGATCTTTGCAAACATTTCTCTTAATGGAACAATTCTTGATATAATCCATCAACTTTCTATTCATCTCTCATTATTTACGTCAGCTTATGCATCTCACGGAAAATTTTGACGGTATTTTATATACATCGTTTTTTGGAAATAAATGATTTCTTTTTTGCTGTAAGATTAATTCTAACCATTTCAAAATAAGCCGCTTCATTAAACAAGATGATTATACTAAAACATCAATGATGTCCATGATTAAATTTTTATTGTATCAAATTATCGACAGCCGTTTCAAAAGTATGTTGTGGATTATTCACTTTTTCACCTTGGTTAAGCCATACTTCGTCATACATCAGTAAAGGAAATTCGTCCTCACTTAATTTTCCGGCGATATCCGGCGTTTCAAGAGATTAAAAGACTATTTGTTCTGCGCCGATTAATGTAACAATTCTCATAATGATTATTCCCGCAGAGAAAAAGCGTCGTATGCTGTTCTATATAGGATATCATTATTGTTTTTTTCTATTTAATGTATTCTTCGAAAAACAGCGGCAAGAATGGCTCCGGAAATATTATGCCAAACTGAAAAGATAGCGCCCGGTACCGTTGCCATCGCCAAATTGGGAAAAGCACTGCCTGCCAGTGATGTGGCAAGCCCCGAGTTTTGCATGCCGACTTCGATTGCCATTGCCTTTTTCTTTGGCATCTCCAACCCAAGAAGA
>CACZTE010000093.1 GCA_902784045.1 uncultured Eubacterium sp.
AGACGATACAATCCTGAAAAATGCCGATAAAGTGGTTGAATACAGTTTCGGGCCTAACACACCTGTGGCACTCTATACGGCTTTCGGTAGCAATACGCCTTACGGCAAATTGCCGGTTACGATTCATAAAGCGGACGAAAACGGCAACTTTACCGATGAAGTGCTCTTTGAAACGGGATTCGGACTGCAAGGCTATGATGATCGCAATCCGGGGCCGAGGATGAAATGATTGTTAATAATTGCAAAATAATCAACTGATCAAAGATTTTCAGATGATGGCGGTGGAGGCTATCCTGCGGATTCGCCAGTGAGAAAAGCGTTTTTCGGTTAATGGATAATAGAAAAAATGCATCCCTCGGGTAATAACAGATTTGGAGGATACGATGAAATATGATGTCATGATAATCGGCGCCGGGCCCGGTGGAATATTTTCTGCCTATGAGCTCAATAAAGAGAATCCCGATCTTCGCATTGCTGTATTGGAGGCGGGTCATCCTCTTCACAAACGCCATTGCCCCATTGACGGAACAATAATCAAACAGTGCATCCATTGCAAAAGCTGCTCCATTATGAGTGGCTTCGGTGGTGCCGGCGCGTTTTCCGATGGAAAATACAACATCACCAATGATTTCGGCGGAACCCTTTACGAATATATCGGAAGAGAACGGGCCATGGCGCTCATGCATTATGTGGACGCCATTAATATGCGCTATGGCGGTGAGGGGACCAAGCTTTACGCGTCGGCGGGAACCAAATTTAAAAAAATATGCTTAGAGCATGATTTGCATTTGCTGGACGCGTCAATTCGCCATCTGGGAACTGATGTCAATTATGTGGTTCTTGGGAATCTTTATTCTGAATTAAAAGACCGGGTTGATTTTATCTTTGATAATCCGGTGAGACGCATTGAAGCGGAAGGTCAAACATACCGCGCTGTAACGGACAGCGGAGATTTTCTTTCGGAGCAATGCATTGTGTCCGTAGGGCGAAGCGGCAGCAAATGGATGGAGAGTGTTTGCCGAGATTTGGATATTAAAACCAATTCAAACCGTGTGGATATCGGTGTGCGCGTTGAACTGCCGGCAGAGGTTTTTTCTCATTTGACCGATGAACTGTATGAAAGTAAAATTGTCTATCGCACCCAAAAATACGGCGATAAAGTCCGAACCTTTTGCATGAACCCCAACGGTGCCGTCGTCACGGAAAACACCGGCGGTATCGTTACCGTCAATGGACACAGCTATCAGGACGCCTCTAAACAGACGAATAACACCAATTTCGCGCTGCTGGTTTCTAAGCATTTCACTGAGCCTTTTAAAGATTCCAACGGTTATGGTGAGAGTATCGCGAAACTCAGCAATATGCTCGGCGGAGGCGTGATGGTACAGCGCTTTGGCGATCTGGTCAGAGGACGCAGAAGCACCGTCAGACGCATGGCAGAGTCCTTCGTGCGCCCGACTTTGGAGGCTAACCCCGGAGATTTAAGTCTGGTGCTGCCAAAACGCATTATGGATGGCATCATCGAAATGATTTACACGTTGGATAAAGTTGCGCCTGGAACAGCCAACGAAGATACGTTGCTTTATGGCGTGGAGGTTAAATTTTACAACATGGAAGTCGTCGTGGACAAACATTTGATGACGCGTTATCCGGGGCTTTATATTATCGGTGACGGCAGCGGTATCACCCATTCTCTGTCTCATGCGTCCGCTAGCGGTGTACACGCTGCAAGAGATATTATAAAGCATCTCTCAAAATAAAATACGATTATACACGTTGACCAAAATCGCGAGAATACACAGTATGCCGTGTTTTGCCGATGCGTCATAAAACCGAAGGAAAATTTACGTATTTTCATTTCATTTGATTATCAAAAAATTTAAAATGATGATTACAATTGTTCGATTTTAATCATAATATGTTTCGATAAATTCAAACAAGAAATATATTTCTAAAAGCAATGATAATATTGCAAAAAACTGCTTCAAATTGGGAAATAATTGACTTTTGCTAAAGATCTGTCTATAATATGAGTAGTTGTTATTGTCAAAAAAATGATTTTGCAAAGGAGCGTTTTATGGAAAAACTTAATGACGTTGCTAAAGAGATACGCAGAGACATTGTCAAAAATGTCAACAAAGCGTCTTCGGCTCATCTTACAGAAGATCTTAATGACATAGCTAAAGAGATACGCAGAGACATTGTAAAATGCGTCAGCAAAGCGTCTTCCGGTCATCCCGGCGGATCTCTCTCCTCGGTTGAAATTCTCACCTTGTTATATTTTGAAAAAATGAACATCGATCCCGCTGATCCTCAAAAGGCCGATCGTGATCGTTTCGTGCTTTCCAAAGGACACGCCGCACCGGTGTTATACTCTACATTAGCTGAAAGAGGCTTTTTCCCGAAAGAAGAACTCGATCACTTGCGTCAGCTCGGCGCCATGCTTCAGGGACATCCTGCCATGGATCACGTGCCCGGCGTGGATATGTCCACCGGTTCCCTCGGACAGGGATTTTCAACAGCTGTTGGCATGGCTCTCGGTGCGAAAATTCAAAACGCTGATTGGAAAACCTATGCCCTCCTCGGCGATGGTGAAATTCAGGAAGGCATCATATGGGAAGCGGCGATGGTCGCGGCTCATTATGGTCTGTCCAACCTCACCGCTTTTGTCGATAACAATAATTTGCAAATCGACGGTGCTGTTTCCGACGTTATGAGTCCGTATCCCATTGATGAAAAATTTGCCGCTTTCGGATGGCATGTGATCAATGTGGCCGACGGAAACAATTTTGATGAGCTCAGAGCGGCGCTGACCCTCGCGGAAGCCGAGACCGAAAGGCCGACAGTCATTGTCTGCAAGACCGTCAAAGGAAAAGGCGTATCCTATATGGAAAACAACGCTGGTTGGCACGGCAAGGGTCCCAACGCCGAAGAACTCGAAATTGCCCTTCAGGATTTGGCGTGACGCTGTTTGAATAGTTAGGAGAATAATGATGGAAAAAATTGCTACCAGAGAAGCATACGGCAATTATCTCGTTGAA
>CACZTE010000094.1 GCA_902784045.1 uncultured Eubacterium sp.
ACGCAGACGACCGCCATGCGCAAACGTCTCGCCGAGACATATAAAGAACAGCCAAATTATAATCCCGAAAAACTGAAGGAATACATCGCGCAGAAAAACCGTGGCGCGATTCGCGTTTTAATCGCGTGGCTTTTGTTTAACGCGCTTTGGGTTGTTCTCTTTTTCAGCGGCGTCATCGGCACGAAAGAAATCATTTTGATTACGTCGTTTTATTTCTGCAGTGATTTTATTTGTTATTTGTTTTATTGTCCTTTTGGGCTGATGATTATGGACAGTAAATGCTGTGTGAATTGCCGCATTTATGACTGGGGACATTTTATGATGTTCTCGGTGAGTTGGATGATGTTTGACTTTTTCGGTATCACGTTGACGCTGATGGGGATAGCCGTGCTTCTCAGATGGGAATACACGGTGGCCAAGCATCCGGAATATATGTGGGAGGGAAGCAATCAGATTTTACAATGCCGCAATTGTCAAGACCAGACATGCCAAGCCAAAAAAAGAGTCGTTTCCTGTCTTCCCCGTTTTTTGCATCCTTACCGAAATTATCCTAGACCTAAAAAAGCACCGAAACAATAGACCCGTTATCCGCTGTAGCCTTTGGACAAACGATTTGAAAGCGCTTGCGAAATCACCGCGTAATTGCCGCAAGCGTTTTTTTGTCGTTTCGCGGACGTGCCGCCTGATTTGACCGGCCTTTGTAAAGCAAATCACCGGCCGTTTAATAACCAGTTGATGCATTTTGCCACGCGCATATCAACGTTTTTAAAATGATTGCCTTTATTCATGTCGAATGTTGTCTGAATACCCTGAGCGCGAAGTCTTTCATATTGAGCGGTGACGGCTTTTTCAACCGTGGCCATAACGGGGTTTTTGGTTTTGGCTTCTTTATCGCCAAGGCTTAAATAGACCCGAGGGGTTTTGACGCGATGTTTCCCCGCATAGTCTTCCCATCCGGGATACCACAGTGACGGGGAGACCGCCGCCACGCCCTCAAAAATATCGGTTTGGTAGGCCGACCACATGGCAAAGAGACCCGCCAGCGAATAGCCGGCGAGATAAAAACACTTTGGTTTTTTGGTCCGGTAGGCTTGTTTGAGCTCCGGAATCAATTCTTTTGCGATGGTATTGAGCGTTCTCTTGCCGCCGTTTCCAAAATCCAGGTTATGTTTCGCGTCGTAAACATGCCATGGCGTTAAATCCCATTGCCAATCGTCAACGACGACGCCGACGACGCACCAGTTTTCTTCTGGGTTTAGCTTTTGAAGCGCCCGGATTATTTTTTCCGTCTCCCGTAAATTTTGGGCGTCCATCGGTTCGATAATCCAGTTGCTGGATTTGGGATTGCCGAATAAATAGTTTTTTCGCTCTGAAGCCATGATGTCTCCTTGTGTCATCGGACAAATAATGCGTAGCCCTGTTTTTCGGGTATTTTTCGTCTCCGGCATTTCTCTTATCCGCCAGATTATGTTCACGCTGCCATGAAAAACATGTTTTGAGCGTGATTTAATGCTTGAGCCCAGCTTAATTTTGGGGTTTGTCCGGATTAATTGGAGGTGGCAAAGGGGCTGTTTGCCGCGCCCTCTCCTATTTTTCGAACATGATCGTAAAGTTCCCTATAATGGGACGCTTCGGTGCTGTTGCCGCCGTCATATTGGACATCTGTCGGGAAAATGGCCACAAAGCGTTTGCCGCTTTGGCTTCCCGTTCCCGCGACGGCATAATGGGGTATATTTTCATAAGAATTATCGTTCGCATCATAGGCTCTGATGGTAACGAGATGACCACCGTATCCCGAATTTCTGCTCTCAACCAGATAAAATTTGACCGTGTTGTCATCAATTTGCTCATACCCCCACAAGTTGTTGTTGGGCATGGCAAGCATAAAATCATTGCCGTAAAAATAGAGGATGCTACCGTCTTCTTTGGTGGTAAATCCGTCCATGATGTTGTACGGGCCGGATTTTTTACTGGCTGTGGGTGTCGGTGAGGACGGCGTGGCGGAAGGCGTCGTTGTCGAAACAGAAGGAGCGGGATTATCTTTTTGCATTGTTTGCATGCCAGCGCGCATCAAGGCGCCGCAGCCGGTCAGCGTCAACGCCGCGGCAAAGACAACAATTATTACGAATACGTTAAATCGTCTTTTCATTTTTACACCTCGTTTGATTTTATGGTTTTTTAAAGCTAAACTAGCATCTGGTCACGGTTTCTGACAGCGGTTTTCGGCTGGAGTGATTGGGCAGCGGTTTCGCGCCCACGGCGGCGAATCCCAAATCCATCAGCATGAGCACTTCCTCGTTTTCGGGAAGGCCAAGGAGCTCGGTCGCCCGGTCAGGATCGAATCTATTGAGCCAGCAACTGTCAACGCCCGCGTTTTTCGCGGCGAGCAGCATGTGGGTGGCGACAATCGTCGCGTCTTCAATGCCGGAATCCCTTTTGCCGCCGGGATAGGTAAAGACGTTGTTTTTATCATAGGCGACCACCAATACGGTCGGCGCGCCGAAGCGGCAGGGTGTCAGCTCATCGATTTTCGCGAGATTCGCCTGGGACTGAACGACATAGACATGCTGTTCCTGTAAATTTTTGGCGGTGGGTGCCGCACGGCCGGCTTCTAAAACGGCCGTCAATTGTTCTTCTGAAATCTGCTCAGGGCTGTATTGTTTACAGCTGTAACGCTCGGTAATCAATGTGTTAAATTCCATACGCGACCTCCGTTTTGCGCGCCGCTTTGGCGGCTTAAAAAATGATGAATGATGAAGTTTATTATTTTTCGTTTATCGTTTTTCCGAGTAAAACGCGGCGATGATTTCCTCGTACTTCGGCAGTGACACGCCGTATTTTTCAGCCATGCGAATCACTTCGAAAATCAGGCCGTCGATTTCCGATGGTTTGCCCTCGGCGATATCCTTTTGCATGGATGTCAGCATATCGGGCGGAAGGCTGTCCACCATGGCGAGATTGCGCTTGACGATATCTTCCTCAAAGGTGATGCCCATGGCCTGACCCAGGCGCACAAGTTCTTTGACCAGCTCGATGAAGGTGTCTCTGATTTCCCCGTTTTGCTGGATGGCGCCAGCGGGAACATTGTAATATACGCCGCAGACGTTGGACGGTGAGATATAGCTGAATTTGATGAAGGTGTCTCTTTGAATGTGTTTGGAATGCTCGGCGGTGATGCCGGCGTCTTCCAAATCCTGTTTGACATTGTCCAACACCGGCGTTTCCTCCGCCGGATTTCTGACGCCGAAGACCACGGTGAAAATATCTCTTTCCATGGCGATGACGCCGGGCGATTCGATAAAGGAAGCGATATAGATGCAGCCATCGGTGACGAGATTGTCCGGAAAACTTGGCTGAAGGCTGCCGCCTGTTCCGTAAATATTCAAAATCGGAATGATGATGGTGTCTTGGTGACAGGCGCGTTTTAAAAACGCGATGAGGGCGTCGTCCAGGGAATAGCCTTTGACGCAGAGAAAGATGATATCGGGCTTTTCCCGGTAATCCTCCATGGTAAAAGCCGGCATGGTGACGGTGTATTCCCGTCCGCCGCGGGGTTTGAGCGTGAGACCCTTTTGGGTGATGGCGTTTAAATGCTCGCCTCTAGCGATCACGGCGACGTCTTTGCCCGCTTTCGCGAGATACGCGGCGATGGCGCCGCCCGTTCCGCCCGCTCCGACAATGAGATATTTCATGGGACCGATCCTCCTTCCGTTCAATGATTGTCATGATGAGATATTTTTTTGCTGGCGCTGACGAATCAATGATTTAATTGAAAATGTTTTATTTTATTATATCACGTGACAACAAGACGGGCAAGCATGCAAACACAAAATAGAAACACTTCATTTAATTAAAGAATAAACAAAAAAACATCGAAATAAAATTTATTATGTTGAAATCTTTCATCAAAATCTTTGGAATTTTTTTTACTTGAATCTAAAAAATGCTTCCTTCCGCATAGCCACTAAGTTTTTTAAAATACATAAAAATATACCGCCGATTAACATTCAATCGACGGCATCTATTTACGAAAAGTATGATTTTTCTTGATAGAAAGTCATGTAAATTAGTAAGTTTTAAAGTATTTAAATTATTCCCATTCAATTGTTGACGGAGGCTTAGCTGTTACATCATAAACAATACGATTGACATGGGAAACCTCATTCACAATGCGCGTGGAAATGCTTTCCATGACATCAAAAGGAATTCTCGCCCAATCGGCAGTCATTCCATCAACAGACGTCACGGCACGAAGACCAATTGTATAGTCATAAGTACGTTCATCGCCCATCACACCGACACTACGGGTTCCGGGAAGCACAGCGAAATACTGCCAAATTTCCGAATCCAAACCAGCTTTGGCAATTTCGTCCCGGAAGACAAAATCCGCTTCTCTTAAAATGTCCAGTTTTTCCTTGGTGACTTCTCCTAGAACACGAATGGCAAGGCCTGGACCCGGGAAAGGCTGTCGCCAAACCAGTTCATGGTCAAGGCCCAACACTTCTCCTAGAGCACGTACTTCGTCCTTAAATAAATCTCTAAGCGGTTCCAGCAATTTAAAAGGAACGTGATCCGGCAGTCCGCCAACATTATGATGGCTTTTAATAACTGCAGCGTTTTTCCCTGTACCGCTTTCGATAACATCAGGATAAATCGTCCCCTGCAACAGATAGGAAACATCTGGCAGTTCTTTGGCTGTTTCTGTAAAAACGTCGATAAACTCATGACCGATAATTTTTCGCTTTGTCTCGGGATCTGTGACTCCAGCAAGCTTTTTCAAATACCGATCTTCACAGTTGACACGGATAAAGCGCATTTTAAACTTATCTTTGAAAATGGATTCGACCATATCTCCTTCGTTTTTACGCAAAAGTCCGTGATCGACAAAAATACATGTCAAATTCTGACCGATTGCTCGATAAACAAGGGCTGCGGCAACAGATGAATCAACTCCCCCTGAAAGGGCACAAATCACACGTTTATCCCCTACTTCCGCTCGAATAGCTTCGATTTGTCTTTCCATAAAACCGGACATTGACCAGTTACCCGAACAATGACAAATACTATAAACAAAATTTTGTAAAATTTCTGTTCCGTAGGTCGTGTGCACAACTTCAGGATGAAACTGTACAGCATACAGAGATCGTTCCCTGTCTTCGCACACAGTCACTGGACAAGTCGGTGTTTCTGCGCTGACGATAAATCCATCAGCTGGTCGTTTGATATAAATGGTATGACTCATCCAAATGACGGAAGATTTGTCCACGTTATGGAGAAGCGGCGAATCATCCAAAACCGTCATCGTTTGTTTGCCGTATTCCGGTTTCGGCGCCGGAGCGACTTCTCCTCCCAATAGATGGGTCATAAGCTGTGCACCATAGCAAATACCTAAAACAGGAATACCCAATGTAAAAATAGCAGGATCACATTGAGGCGCATCTTCAGCTCTTACATCTGAAGGACCCCCCGATAAAATAATGCCTTTTGGCGCAATATCACGAATGCGTTCCACACTTACATCATGAGCAACGACCATAGAATACACCTGTGATTCCCGGACTCGTCTGGCAATCAACTGATTGTACTGGGCGCCGAAATCTATGATTAAAATTGTTTCACGTTTTTCCATTAATCAATCTCCACTTTTGAAATGGCATCATAAAGTGCGCTGGATAAACTTGGATCGGGTAATACATAGCGGTCAAAATCCTGAAGCGTTCCTTCAGCGGCAATAATAGCCTGAGCTTGACCGATTAATTCTATCGCAGAATCACCAATCATATGGACACCCAAAATTTCTGAGTATTCTCCATCAGCAATAACTTTTATAAACCCTTGTTTTTTGTCATCTAAAATGCCATTGCCGTCGGCGCCTAAAGGCGCAAGTCCAATTCGTACATCCTTGTAAAAAGAGCGAGCTTGTTTATCAGTCAGCCCGACACAGGCAATTTCGGGAATTGTGCGGAGATAAGTAGCGCACAAGTAATCACTGATTTGTTTGGTTTCGTCAGATTTTGAGAGTAAAGAAACTAAACATCGAACCTGGGCTGATACACGAGAGATGTCCTCTCCCCCTCTAACAGCGCTACCGATAGCGTAAATTCCGTCAATATTTGTCCGCATCTTCTCATCGACGGAAATTTTGCCATGATTCGTAATGATAGGCAAATCATCTAACGTTTCTAAATGCGTTTCGTATTTGGGAATCAGATACACATCAGAGCAAAAAAGTGTTTCTTGTTTTTTTAATTCATTTTCAATTTCAATGTGTATGCTTCCGATGGAGTCCTTATACACATCAATAACAGTCGCCCCAGTGTGAATGGCGATATCAAATTTTTTCATCTGCTCTTCAAGCCTGCCGACAATTTGCGCATCAAGTCCGTCAATCAGATTGTCATCTTGTGTAATAATTGTAATTCTGCTGCCAAGTCTGGCATAAATACAAGCAATTTCACATGCGGCTTTTCCGGATCCAACGATGATTAAATCTTCTGGAATACGGTTCGGATGATAAATATCGCTATCGGACAAAACTCGGTCAAAACGTTCGTGACGCTTATGTTTAACACCATTGCTTCCGACGGCCAGCACTATGTGATTTGCCGAAAGAATGCGTGTGGTATTATTATCACTCACAATATCTATCTGACCGTCTTTTTTGGGATACGCGATTCCTTCGATCACAGTCACGCCGGCATTCATTAAATTACGATCAATTTGAATCTCGTATGAGGCGGTAACTGCTGTTTTGTCATCCAACGTTTTTTTCAAATCTACACTTAAACCGGATGTGCGAATTCCCCTTTTTTTCGCGTTTTGGCATCTGCCAATGGTTTTTACAAATTCATGCAGATAACAAAGGCCCAAATAATTATGGATATATTTACCGCCAATAGCTTGCATGTTTTTGGTGACTAGTGCGGTTTTAAGCCCTGCCCTCGCCGATTCGAGAGCCATGGTAATACCCGCCATACCACCACCGATTACCACTAAATCAAATTTATCCGTAAGCGCCGAAAAACCATCGTCGTTTAAAGCTGAATTGAAATCATGCATGGCGCTGCTCCTTATTATTTAAAAATCAAGTCCGGTTCAGCAATGTAGGCTTCAACAGACTTCACAAATGCCTTTCCGAATGGAATCCAATCTGGCAAAACCGTTAAAGAAAGCGTGACAACTGTTTTCTTCGTCAGACCGTAAGCCTTATCTTTTGGCCCGCCGGTGGTGAGAACCGGACAGCCAGATTCGGTAATGGGAAACGCAAGGGCATCAATCTCAAAAGGTGATAAGTTGAAAAAAGCAAGATCTCCTCCTAAATACGTGCTTTTATCATAGCGATTACACTTAACCCCTTCAATAAAATCAATACGGCTCTTCACAACTTTGCCGAGGTCAATCCCATCAACGTTTTTGATTACCGGGGTTACAATATAGTCGTTGTTTTTAAGAAGGAGCGCAATATTCACATCTTCTTTTTTTGAAGATACATCGCAAAACGCTTTAGAAATGGCGGCGATCCACAAATCTGTCGACGCACAACGAAGACCTGTCTCCGCTTCAAAAGGTTTGCTCATATTTTTTCGAAATCTCTTCAAAAATGTGATGTCAATATCTTTCGTAAGAACAGCTACTTCCGTGTCTTCGGTAAAGGCATGATAACGGTAGCCTTTGGATACAGACAGTTCTGATTTGAAATCATCGACAAGATAATCGTTAAGTAGTATCTGTTCATCAATGTCTTTTATTTCATTTTTGTTTAAAGCCTTTGACGAATCCAAGCTATATGAGGGCATACTGTCTCTATTTGAAATGTCGTCTTCCATTGGATTTTGATGTTTTTGCGCAATTACATCAGACTCGGAATCAGCATCAATGACCTGATTTGTATCGGAAATTGAAATACTATCTATTGAATCATCGTCGGATTGATCGTCTGTTACTTGACCAGTGAGATCTGATTTTAAAATGCGGCCGTGTGCGCCGGATCCGCTGACACCGTTATTCAATACAATCTGATTCTTTTTAGCGATATTTTGAGCCAAGTGGCTTATTTTTACGTGTTTTTCTTTAGGTTCTGTATTGTCGGGCGTTTCAGAAATGGGCACGTCATCAGGCGCAAGAAGATTTTCTTTTTCTTCGGGATCGGTTTGTTCACCTTTTTCCGACTCTAACACAGACGGCAACGCGTTGACGACAACGCTGTCATCATCAATGGTCAACGGTGTCGGTATTTCATCGGGTTCCGCGTTATTATATGACGCCATGTGCTCCGAAAAATCAGCGTCTCGTTTTTCTTTTTGCTGTTTTTCGAATATTCGTCTTTGTTCGACAAATCGAGCAATATCTCGCTTGGTAATGCAGCCGCGTACGCCGCAATTGACCAAATCAATCAAACTGATGCCGTTAGCTTTTGCAAAAACTCTGGCTGAAGGCATCGCACGAATGACTGTATGAGAAGAAAAACTTTCAGTAGGAACACCGTCTTTTATCTCTCTTAACGCAAAGCGTTCCTGGGTTTCTCTTACATAATAAGATTGAACATCCGCTAACGCCCGAGTCAGATCAAAAGGTCCGATATAATCCATGAGTTCATCTATCGAAACATCCTCAAAGTCGGTTTCGTCATAGGGCTCTGTCGAAACAGACTTTTCCCCAAAAACATCAGCCGGCGTAGCGGATTGAGGATCATCTTCGGCGTTCGTGGAAAAGTCACCGATTTGTCCCAGAACATTACCGCCGGTTACAGCATCACCTTCAAAACGGATAATTGATTTCAAAACGCCGGAGGCTGTCGATGGGATTTTTTCGGAACCGATTGCCGATGTGATTTCAAACAATATCTCTCCTTTTCGGATGGGATCCCCAAGAGATTTGAACCATTTGGTAATGGTCCCTTGATATCCCGAACTTTTTGGAATTGTAATTTCAGATGCCATGTTTGCCTCACTTATAAGATTTCAAGCACATCATAGACAGCTTGTTTAATATCTTCCCGCTGTGGAATGACCACCTCTTGAAGCGCGGCGCTCTTAGGCATGGGTACATCCAAACCGCAAACGCGAAGAATCGGCGCTTCTAAATATTCAAGAGTGTTGCTTTCCATGATTCGGGAAGCGATTTCCGCACCAATTCCGCCGGTCCTTTTATCATGATGAACAATAAGCAAATGTCCCGTTTCTTTGAGTGACTCGATAATCGGCTGCATATCAAGAGGAGAAAGCGTTAAAGGATTAATGACAGCGATGTCGATATTTTCATTGCTGAATTCGTCTGCCACTTCCATACAGTCGGGCAAAGCCGCGCCCCAGCAAACCAACGTCAAATCCTTCCCGTCACGTTCAACAAATCCTTTGCCCAATTGGAGCACATAGTCTTCTGATTCGGGAACAGGGCCTTTCATATTCATCAATTCCATGTTTTCGAAAAGGACAACTGGCCCATCATCCAAAACAGCGGCTTTTAAAAGACCTTTTGCCTGAGCGGGATTTGCCGGCGCCAATACTTTTATGCCGGGAACGGAAGCGAAGAAAGACTCGGCGTTATTGGCATAGGCCGACATATTGCCGTCAAGACCGACCGGTACCAAAATCACCATGGGTAGTTTCATCTGTCCTCCCGACAAATAGGACGCAGACGCAACCGTCGTCGCAAGTTTTCCAAAAGCAGCCATGGCCTGATCGGTATCGGGAAACTCAATAATCGGTTTTTTTCCGGAGGATGCCATACCGAAGGCCAAATTCAGAAGGCCTTCAGCCGATAAAGACACATCAAAAATACGGTCATCGCCAAATTTTTCTTTAATTCCCAAAGTCACACCACCGGCGCCGCCATCATTGGCAACATGTTCCCCCAGAAAAAGAACGGATTCATCACGTTCCATCTCCTCGGAAACAGCCTGGTGCAAAGCTTCTTTATATGTCAACTCATTTGTTTTCATCGGTATTCTCCCCCTAAGCAAATAAATGTTCAATTACAGAATCCATCACCGGTTCAGGTGCCTGCTCAGCATAACTCAAAGCATCCTCGATACTGCTTTCCGCGTTTTCAGCAAGCTTATCCAATATGCTTAAGGGCAAAATCCGTTCCTCGATTAATTGTTCTTTCAAAATATTAATGGGATCGTACCCAGCCCATTCGGCAACTTCGTTTTGACTACGGTATAATTGCAAATCGTGTCCATCATGTCCGCACGTGCGATAAGTAAATGATTCAATGAGAACGGGGCCTTCACCGTTTCGCACCAGATTCGCGGCATTTTTTACCATCTCATAAACTTCTAAAGCATCATTACCGTCAATAGTCATTCCGGGAATACCATAAGCCAAAGCACGATCGGATAATTTTTGCGGTTTCATCGTTTTGGAAACGGGAGTAGATCCGGAATAACCGTTGTTTTCAATCATGAATATAATCGGCAATTGTAAGACAGAAGCATAATTTATAGCTTCATGAAAATCACCGTCATTAGATGTACCATCACCGCCAAAGCAAAGTACAATATTTCCCGTTTCATTCATTTTTTGGGCAAGGGCAACGCCGCATGCCGTGGTATATGCAGTATCAGGTTGATTGAAGGCACCCAAATTAACGCCATCACTGGAAAACTCAGACCCGCCTTTGCCGCTGTTATAACCGCCTGCTTTACCCAGTAAATCAGCCATCATCTTGTGCACCTCCATGCCAGAACCAATCGCCTGAGCATGATGTCTGTGCGTCATGATGATTTTATCGCCTTCATCCATCGCCATACACGCCGAAATGGCAGAGGCTTCTTGTCCAACGGAAAGATGAATATTTTCCGCTATCCGTTTTTGATTATAAAGCGCGTTCACTTTCACATCGAAAAAACGAGATTGATTCATGCGATAAAACATTTTAGCCAATACTTCTTTTTTTAATTCCATTGCACGTCCTCCGCTAATTAAATATACTCATTCATCTTTTTCATCTGTTTAAATCTATAATATCAATATCTTATTATAACGTTTTTTTTGCGGATTGCAAACACCCGATAAAGTGCTATCGGGTTTTTTGCCGTTTTAGTCCGATAATGGCCGACGCTGTCATCAAATCCTCCGATGTTGTAATCTTTAAATTACTGTAATGTCCGGTAACGATTTTGACCGAATGTCCAATACGCTCAACAAGCGTTGCGTCATCCGTAGCCGGCGCATCCTCCTCAATCGCAGTACGGTATGCTTTTAGAATCAGATCATAATCAAAAGTCTGCGGCGTCTGCACCTCATAAAGAAAACGTCTGTCAGGCGTATAAGATACCTTTCCGTGCTGATCAACGACTTTAATCGTATTTTTTGCCGGCACGCCAACGATAGTCGCATGATGTGTCTTTGTTTCTTCAATACATTTTAAAATCGTCTTTTTGTCGATTAATGGTCTTGCCCCGTCATGAAACATCACGATTTGGCATTTTGGATTAACAGCCAGCAGTCCCCGATACGCAGATTCTTGTCGTATTTTTCCTCCGGGGACCGCCCTGACTTTGCTAAATCGGTATTTTTTCAAAATATGCTTCTCAAACAGTGCATAATCGTCAGTGCTAATCACAGCAATAATTTCATCCACCGCTGATATCTTCTCAAAAGCAATTAAGGTATGAGCCAAAATCGGCTTCCCTTTTAACGTCAAAAATTGCTTATTAATGCCGGCTTTCATACGCGTGCCTTTTCCCGCGGCAAGTATTATCGCACTGACATAAGGTTCTTGATTATGAATTTCCAAATACTTTCACCTACCTGATGAAACAAATCTGTATCGCGGCAAATCTACACCGACGAAAGACTTTGCTTCTTTTCAAATGCTTTCATTTGATCGATAAAATCTTTGTCTGTCGACGTAAGGCTGATCAAACGTTTTTCATGATCTGCAGTGCGCATGATATCAATGATGATCTGCGGTTTATATCCCTCGTTGTTTAAAATTTCCGGCCATTCGACCAAAACCGGATAGTGACCCGTCGAAATCTCGTCAAAACCAATTTCATACAGTTCATCGATATCCGACAAGCGATAAAGATCCATATGAAAAATACTTCTGTTGTCTAGATCATACCGGTTGATTAGCGCAAAGGTCGGGCTGGTTACCCTACCGGAATAGCCGTATCCAAAAACGATGCCTTTGGAAATCGCAGTTTTTCCGGCGCCGATATCTCCGGTCAAAAAAATGAGTCCTTCACGCCCGGAAAGCCATTTCCCGATGACTTGGCCAAGCTTAAATGTCACTTCCGGAGAAGTACTTTGAATAGTAATAGTCGTCATGTTTTTATAAATAATGGACGATAATCCAATCATAAAATCCATCGACAAATTCAATTAATACGAATTTTGTCATGCAGGAACATTGGTCATTAATTTCATTTAATGCCAATTAACGTTGTCTGTAATGGGCCATAAAATGCTCCAAGCGGGAAATTGTCTGCTGAAGCTCAATGGGACTTGGCAAAAACACAATGCGGAAATGATCGGGTTTGTTCCAGTTGAACCCGGTCCCTTGAACAATCAATATTCGTTCCTGTTTAAGAAGATCAAGGGCAAACCGTACATCATCGGTAATATTAAACTTTTCAGCGTCTATTTTAACAAAAGCGTAGAGCGTTCCGTCAGGTTTTTCGCAGGAAAGCCCCGGAATGTTGTTGATGCCTTCATAGATGATATCTCTTTGTATGTGAAGTCTGCCACCGACACCTACCAGATCGTCAATGCTCTGATACCCGCCTAAAGAGGTTTGAATCGCGTGTTGCACCGGCACATTTGCACAAAGGCGCATCGTTGAGAGAATATCAATACCTTCAATATAATCCATGGCGTCAGACTTGGCACCGGAAATCATCATCCAGCCAACTCGAAAGCCGGGAACACGATGACTTTTAGATAAACCATTAAAAGTGATAACCAAGGTTTCATCTGTCAATCCCGCCATATGATAAAAAGGTTTGTGGTCGTAGATAACATGGTCATATATCTCATCGGAAAAAATAACAAGCTCATTTTCCACCGCGATATCAACAATTTCCTGGAGAATTTCTTTGGAATAAACGGATCCCGTTGGATTGTTGGGATTAATCACGACAATCCCTCTGGTGTTCTGTGTGATTTTGCTCTTGATGTCCTCAATGTCGGGAAACCAGTGATTTTCCTCATCACAAAGATAATGAACGGCTCTGCCTCCGGACAGTGTTACAGATGCCGTCCACAATGGATAATCCGGCATTGGGATGAGTATTTCATCTCCATCGTTAATCAGGGCTTGAACGCTGATTTGAACCAGTTCGCTGGAACCATTGCCGATATAAATATCGTCTTCCGTTACACCGTTAATCCCTCTGGTTTGATAGTATTGCATAATGGCTTTTCTCGCGGGAAATATGCCTTTGGAATCGCAATAAGCCTCGGAATTCTTGAGATTCGTCCGCACGTCACGGATTACCTCATCCGGCGCGTTTAAATTAAACGCCGGCGGATTTCCAGTATTGAGCATGATAATATCCATGCCTTCCCTCTGCATTTGGTTGGCAAGCTCAACCACCGGTCCTCTGATATCATAACAGACATCATCAAGTTTATGAGATTTAATCAGTCTTTTCACAATATACTCCTGTCATCACCTGCCTGTGCCAGATGAAATAATAACAAACATCATTTTCAAAAAACGATGAATAATAACTCTTTAAAATCCTATTTTGCCGAAATTCCTAAAGTAAAACTAATAAGAATCTACAGACAACACCGCTAAGCTTTATGAATCTTCAGATTTTTCTGATTCTTTCAAGTCAAAATCGCTAAGCCGTTCCAACACCATTTGATAGCCTTTTCCGTGCTTCAAGCATCGATTGACACGACTGATGGTCGCGGAACTGGCACCTGTTTCGTCTTCTACATCGATAAATGTTTTACCTTCAGACAAAAGCTTAGCGATATAAAGACGGCTCGCCATATCCTCAATTTCTTTAATCGTGCACATATCTTCTAAAAAGTCTAAACATTCTTCTTCATTGTTTAATGATAAAATCGCCTTGG
>CACZTE010000095.1 GCA_902784045.1 uncultured Eubacterium sp.
CGCAAATCGGGAATAATCCAGGGGATGGCCATCATAATCATGAAGAAATAGGCCAAAGGCGTCGCGCCGGGAATGATGGAGAAAATAAACGCGAAGGCCAAAAGCAGCAGCGTTAAGGCTTCCTTGCGGCTGTCGGCGACCATTTCTTTTAAATTGCTGCATTCATGGGTGGCGACGATGATCCTTTGCAATACGAGATAACAGACAGACGTAAAAATGCAGAGTAGCACGTAAACCATGGTTGGAAAAGCCGCGAAGCCCGTTTGATTAATCCAGGCGGTGGCGACGGGATAAAAGGACAGGCCGAAAAGAAAAAGCATGTTGGCCCACAGGATTTTTCCGTTGACGTGTTCGGTGATCTGCAGTAAATGGTGATGATTGTTCCAATATAACGCGACGAAGAAAAAGCTCATAACATAACTGCCTAGACTCGGCGCGATGGCAAGCAGGTCTCCAAGTGTCGGGCCTGCCGGTGGTGTGATTTCGAGCACCATAATGGTGATGATAATGGCGATGACACCATCGCTGAAAGCTTCCAAACGTCCTTTGCCCATGGGGTACCTCCTTATGTTGTAATGACAAATAATACGCTGTTGAATAAAACATTTTGGGATTCAGACAACCAGATCGGCAAATCCTGCGCCAATGAACTCGGCCAGCGCTTTGGGATTGACGCCGACCTGCGCGCCGACTTTTCCCGCCGACACATAAAAAACAGACAGGTTTTCGGCATCTTGATGAATCGTTGTGGGATAGGGTTTTTTCATGCCGACGGGTGAGCATCCGCCGTGAATATAGCCGGTATTGGGCAAAAGCTCTTTTTGGGCGATCATGTCGATGGATTTTTCCCCGACGGCCGCCGCCGCTTTTTTGAGATTTAACGAATCCGCGACTGGAATGACAAATACATAAAATGCGCCACTATGCGCGCGGCACACGAGGGTTTTGTAGACTAAATCCTGGTCTTCGCCCAGTTTGCGGGCGACGGTGGTTCCTGAAAGGTCGCCGTCATCGGTGTCGTAAAAATGCGCTTCGTAGGGGATTTTGGCCCGGGATAAGATGCGCATCACATTGGTTTTTTGTTGTTTTTTGTTTTTGCTCATCGCTGTTTTCCTTAGTTTTTATTATATTTAAAAGATAATCCGCAAGTCTTTCGCGCGCCGGTCATCCGGCCGTTTGGCGGAAATTCGCACCCGAGCTATCGCGATGCGCTAAAGCGCTATATGCTCATTTCCGTTATACTTGTCAATGGACATACACCATTATACGCAAGCGTAACGCCGTATGTTCATTGACAAGGGTTTATCGCTAATATTTATCGTGAATGTATGAGTTGTTATCAGATTATCATTTAGCTTTATGATAAAATATTAAAGCGGAAACGAAAAGAGATATTTTTGCGAAAGCAAATATATATTGCGATTTTCTTATTACACGAAACAATATACAGTCTAAAATCGCGGATGACGGATTTAAATCTGTTCATTACATCAATGTTTCGCCATCGACAATCAAATCTCTTGACAATTAAAAGAACACGGTAATTGATTAAAGAAAGGAGGCGTCCGAATGAGCGAAGAAGTCAAAATGCTGACCGGCTTGATGGAACTTTTGCCCAAGCGGATCATTTTTCATAATCTGGAAACGGCGCAATATATGCGCATCATTCTTCGCATGATGGGTAAATCCGATCTGGAACGCTCCCTCATGTGGAAAGGGTGTTCTCCCTTTGATTATCACGATATCGGCAAGGCCTTTATCCCTGAGGATCTCTTCAGCTACAATGAAAGGTTTGATTTAAAACAGGAGCATGCCATGATGGCCCATGTGCATCACGGACAGCAGATTTTTCGCGAGGTTAAAAAGCTCAATCCTTTGGCGGCGGGTTTTGCCGATGCCGGGGAAATGATCGCCCTTTATCATCACGAATGTTATGACGGCAGCGGTTATCCTGAAGGCCTTTCGGGTGAAAAGATTCCATTTTTGGCGAGGGTGTGCGCAGTGGCCAACGCCTTTACCGGCATGCAGCGCGACTCGGTGCTTTTGCCATCCCGCTCTTTTGAGGAAAGCCTCTCCGTGTTGGAAGAACACGCCGGCACCTGGTTTGACCCGGAAATCGTCGCGGTTTTTGTTGGTGAGACCTTAAAAGAACTCAAAACCGAACGGGAACTGCGCCGGCTTCGCGAGATCAAATCTCAAAAGCCCTTCGAGGTGCATATGCCCGAATCCATTGACGAATCGGAGCTCGACAATCTTTTCACACAAAATATCACGGTGAAAACCAACCGCCCCACTTAAAACAAGCAATAGGTAAACCCGGATTAAGTTTCGGGTTTTTTTATTGGCGATACCGCGAAGGAATAATGATCGATTCATTTCGAAATGTCAAAGCTGGTACGATCACGAAACATTTTATCATAAATGTTCGCATAAAATATAGGGGATTCGGTCAAAAGTTTTTTTCGTTAGGCTTTTGTTATGCTATAATAATATAGTTAAAGCATTCAGAGATTTGCGCTGTTTGTTTTTTGTTTTGTTATCCTGATTTGCAGATATTATCGACATGGCCTGATGAGCCTCGTGCGTTTGCCGGATCGAAACCATGCGATCCGCGGGAAGGAGCACATCTTGAAAAATCATAAAGGACTACTGATAGTCATTGAGGGAGTTGACGGTGCCGGCAAACAAACTCAATCGGAAAAGCTTTATCAGGCACTGAAAGAGCGCGGGGCGCTTGTCAAGCGCGTCGCGTATCCGCGTTACGACAAGGATTCTTCCGCAATGGTCAGGCATTATTTAAACGGTGATTTCGGAGACGATCCGGAGACCATCAGCCCCTATATCGCGTCTACCTTTTACGCGGCGGATCGCTACGCCTCCTATAAAGAGGAAATCGAACCGTTTTTAAATGCCGGAGGCATTGTCATTGCCGATCGGTATACCACCTCGAATATGGTGCATCAGGCGGGCAAAATCGACGACGCCGACGAGCGAAGCGCCTATCTCAATTGGCTGACCGATTATGAGTTTTCGCTTTTAGGTCTTCCGAAACCCGACGCGGTTTTTTTCCTTAATATGCCGCCGGACTTCGGAGCTGAGCTCATCGCGGAGCGCAAAAACAAAATGACTGGCGAAGCGCAAAAGGATATTCACGAAAGCCACCCCGAGCATCTGGCCGCGGCTTACCGCAGCGCTGTGGAAATCGCGAAGCTTTATCACTGGATTTCCATTGATTGCGTCGAAAATGGCCATGTCAAAAGCGTAGAAACCATTCACAGAACGCTTTTGAAAAAATTCGATGAGCTATTCGGCGAAAATTAATAATCCTCCGGATCATCACAAAGGATGTTTGCGGGTGCATAGCCGCGCATGGTGGAAAATCCGGTTTAAAAATTATGGTGAAAAACGATCAAAGCATCGTTTTTATAATAGCATTTACATAAAGGAGAGATATGAAGTCTCTACTCAGAGAACAAATTACAAAGCTGGCGGGGCAGGACAGCCACCGCTTTCATATGCCGGGGCACAAAGGCCG
>CACZTE010000096.1 GCA_902784045.1 uncultured Eubacterium sp.
CGCAAAACATAACCCCGGCCTTCGTTGGAAGGCATCACACCGTCGGCAATCATAAATGTAATTGAACGAACGTGGTCGGTAATCACTCGGATGGACACGTCGGTGTCATGATCTTTGCCATATTCAACATGAGCTAAAGAGCATATATAGTCCAAAATATGACGAACCGTATCCACTTCGAAAAGATTATCGACACCTTGCATAATGGTAGCCAGACGTTCAAGGCCCATCCCCGTATCAATATTCGGATGATCCAGAGGTGTGTAATTGTCGTTTTCGTCACGATCAAACTGCGTGAAAACTAAATTCCAAAATTCTTCGTAACGATCGCAATCACATCCCGGCGCGCAGTCGGGTTTACCGCAGCCATGTTCTTCTCCGCGGTCATAGAAAATTTCAGAGCAAGGGCCACAGGGACCTGTTCCG
This sequence comes from uncultured Eubacterium sp., assembly GCA_902784045.1. Taxonomy (GTDB): domain Bacteria; phylum Bacillota; class Clostridia; order Eubacteriales; family Eubacteriaceae; genus RUG12931. Next base: position 427 of record CACZTE010000096.1, read on the forward strand.
TGTTCCCAGAAGTTGTCCTCTTTTCCTAAACGGGAAATATGGTCTGCCGAAACGCCGACGACATCATGCCAAAGGTCATAGGCTTCATCGTCATCATGATAAACTGTCACATAGAGCTTTTCAGGGTCAAGCTCCATGACTTCCGTACAAAATTCCCATGCCCAGGGAATGACTTCTTTTTTAAAATAATCCCCAAAAGAGAAATTCCCAAGCATTTCAAAAAATGTTCCGTGTCGGGCGGTTTTACCGACATTGTCGATATCCGGTGTACGGATACATTTCTGACAGGTTGTCACGCGTTTACGCGGCGGAACTTCGTCCCCGGTAAAAAAGGCTTTCATCGGCGCCATACCTGAGTTGATTAAGAGCAGACTCTTATCGTTAATCGGCACCAAAGAATAGCTTTTGAGGCGAAGGTGTCCCTTCGATTCAAAAAAAGATAAATACTTTTCGCGTATTTCATTTACGCCTAATGCTTTCATTGCTGTTTTTATTCCTTTCTCGTGTTTGTTGACTCGTTTTTTTCAAGCTTTTTTTAATATCAGCTTGGGCGGATTAAATATCCCCATGCCATCTGAGAGCTTTTGTGTTACAGCGCAAATAAAAAAACCGTCCCAAAGGGACGGAATATCCGCGGTACCACCCATTTTAGCGCTATCGCGCTCACTTTAACCCATAACGGCGGGAACCGTTTCACGTTACTAAACGCTATGTTGTTGGCGTGAAAAGCAAAAGCGGGGCTTCGATTGGGGTCATAAAAGCTTTGCACCGGACGCTTTCTCTCTGGAATGACTTTGTCAATCGTTGGTCGCTTTTTTCGCTGATATTGATTTTCGAGCATTATTATATCAAAACGGCAGCAATTGTCAATCGGTTTGAGGATTATTTTAAGTCAACATTCCGATTGACAAATAACTGTCCGCTTGAGTTTTAAATTACGTTGCTTCTATCTCCTTTTGGGGATTGTCATCCTTTGGAGCGGAAGGATCAGGGGCTTCGCCTACGCTTCCGCCAATGCCATTAATGATATAAATCAGGATAACTCTGATTGCGCCCATAATGGGAACTGCCAAAATCATTCCCAAACCACCAAACCATGCTCCGAAAAAGAAAATAGAAAAGATGATCAATATTGGGTGTAATCCGACACCTGCCGACATTAAAGCCGGTCCGACCACATTTCCGGCAATCAATTGAATAATCGCCATCGCGATCATGATGAGAATAAATTGCGGCAAAGATGAAAAAATAGAAATGGCACCAACAAGCACAAATCCAACCACCGGCCCAAAATACGGTACCATTGTCGTCACACCGGCAATTAAGCCGATCACAGACGCGTAAGGAAGACCGATAATCGCGGCGCAGATACCGGTGGCAATGCCCGCGGCGACACTCATCAAGCTTTGTCCGCGGATGAACCCGCCAATCACTTCATTGATGTCGTTAAACATTTTGTGAACCCTTGTTTGGGATTTTGTCGGAACAAAATAATATAACGCATCGGAAAACATTTCGCGATCAGACAAAAGCATTATCATCACCAACGGAATAATGACGATATTCATCAAAGAACCGCTATTATTGATAACAAAATCAGAAATGCCTTTAAGCAAATTACTCGCTGTTTTTCCGGCTTCGTTAATGATACCATTAATATCAATATAATCCTGAATACTTCCGAGATTATTGCTTTCAATCCAATGCGCGAGATTATCGCTATAGTTGTTAATCACATTCGCCATTTGCGGTAAATTATTAATGATTGCCGTAATTGATTGTAACAAGTTAGGCACAAAATTCATAATAACAAGCACGATAATGCCCAGAATCAACACGACAATCAGAATGATGGATATCATTCGTGGCACGCCTCTGCGCTCTACGATGCCAACCAAAGGCGCCACAAGATATGCTAAAATCACCGCAATAATAAAAGGCATAATCATGGACATCAAAGGAGCGCGGACAAACAAAAAGACCGCGACGAGAATTGCTAAAATAGCTATGGTGACGACAAATTTATGACGGTTTAAGTGTATATCTCTCATTGTTTCTCACCTCACTTAATCCCAAAGTCGATTGACTATGCCGCCTTCTCTGCCTGTCAGCGGAATGTCTTCA
>CACZTE010000097.1 GCA_902784045.1 uncultured Eubacterium sp.
ATTGCTTATTCAATCTCCTGGGGTATCATACGGACGTGCACGAGGCAATCCAACCTGCATAAATCGAACGGCTGCGAATGGAGGGCCAGCTGACAGGCTCCCCGACGGACGCCTATGGGTCCAAGGAAACTGACGTCATACCAATGCCCTTCTATTCTAACAGCTTTAGCAATGGACCGGTTAGTCCCTTCCGGCTGAAAGGGTTCTAACCACCACAAATATATTATAGGAGAAAGCGGCGGATTATTTGATGCCCGATATGAAAAAATTGAAGCAGGAAGAGTTTGTCGTTTTGCTTTTGGACAGCAAAAATCATCTCTTTAAAAAAGAGCGCGTCACCAAAAGGACTGTCAATGCCTCGTTGGTTACTCCACGGGAGGTTTTTGCTTTTGCTGTCAGACAACACGCCACGGGCATTATCGTCGCGCACAATCATCCCTCGGGAGATCCGATGCCAAGCCAGGCCGATAAAGCGGTGACAAAGGAATTAATCGAATCGGGAAAAGTCTTAAACATTCCTCTTTTGGACCATATTATCATCGGCAATGACTATTTTAGTTTTTTGGAAGAAGGGATTCTTTATTAAAAGACTTCACGGGAATCTTTATTTTTTATAAGGGTTGCTATTTTTTTGTAACATTTTGTGAAAACAGATTGAAAATAAATGGCATTTGCAATAAAATATTGAATCATTAACTGTATTTTAATTTTGGCGGTATATGCGTATTCGGATGAATCAAAGCAAAACAACGTGATTGCGGCGCGTCTTAAACCATCTCGGTTTCACCATCCGCGCCTTTCACGGTACAATCATCGATTATCTTACTGCGGGTTTTGCGCAGCGCATGGCACGTCAAACAGTTTTTTGGAATTCGGAGGCAGTTTATCGAAAATAAAGAGAGCCGTTTAAATATTCGGACTTATTGTTATACGGCAACGCAAAACAGCACGCTTAAGCAGATGCTCATAAATGACTACGCGTATTCCTCAAGACTTTTGAGAAGAATCGTCAGGGACGGCAATACGCTTATCAACAGTCACGAAGCCTATTTAACCGGTGTTGTAAAACCGGGTGATCTGGTTCGCGTCGTGATGCCGCTCGAAGCCATCGATGTTTTGCCTGTCCCGGGCGATTTGGACATCATTTATGAGGATAGCGAAATCCTCGTTGCCAATAAAGACGCCGGCGTGGTCACCCATCCGACAAAAAGTCACGGAGCCGATACCCTTGCCAACCGCATTGCGTATTATTATGAACAATCGGGGCAATCGGCAAAGATTCGATTTGTCAGCCGTCTGGATATGGACACATCGGGACTGGTTGCCGTCGCAAAAAACAAGTACGTTCATCACTATCTGCAGTCTCATCGCGTCATTGACCCGATGCAAAAGGGATATGTGGCCTTTGTTAACGGCAGAATGCCTGAGTCTGAAGGGACGATTGATCTGCCGATCGGGCTTTCGGATGATACGGGCATCAAACGTGAAGTCCGCGCTGACGGCAAACCCTCGATAACGCATTACCGGGTGATTGACGATTTTGAAGCCGGCGCGCAAATGCTGTCGCTTCGTCTGGAAACAGGCAGAACCCACCAGATTCGCGTGCACCTTGCGCATTGCGGATGTCCGATTATCGGCGATCCCTTATACAACACGCAAAACAATCAAAATTTCGGCATGACGCGGACGGCGCTCCATGCCAAAAAATTAACACTCTCTTTGCCTAAAGCCGGCGATCTCTCTCTTTCGGCACCGCTGAAAGATGATATGGCCGAATTATATAAAACATTGTCGAAAGGTAGAAAAGCATGAGCTTTGAAGAAAACAAAAATAATCAATCGTCAAACATAGAGACGAACGACGCAAGCTCTGAAAACACGGCGGAAAATGTCGGAAGCACCATTGAAAACCTGAATGCTCCCGATACGGCCGATCCGGTTTCGGATGCTCCCGTCGAGGATAGCGGTAAGCCGAAATCTTTTTCCTTTGACTCCTTTAAAGGATTTGAACGAAAAAAAAGCAAACGCGAAATCGCTCAGGAAAAAGCCGCTGAAAAAGCGTCGGAAGAATCCATGGAAGATGCTGCTTCGACGGCGCCTGAAATTGGAAATGATATCGAAAACTTAGACCCCGTGTCCGAAGACGCCAAAGCCCCCGAAGAAAAAACATCTGATGAGGCAGAAAGCGCGCCAAAAAGAAAGCGCTTCTTTGGTCTTCCGAAACGTGACAAAAAATCAAATGGACAGGATGACGGTAAGTCTGAAGAATCAACCACTTTAGCTGACACAGATTCGGAAGATATAACAGACGATGCTGCTGCTATTGGCGCGGGCGCCGCCGGTGCCGCTGCAGCTGCCGCCTTGGCCGAGGATGCTGACGGAGATAGTGAACTCGATGATGCCATTAAAGCGGCGCAAGAAAAAACAGATGTGAAAGATCAAAATAAAAAAACAAAAAGAAGTTTTTTCAAAAAGAAAAACGATAAAGATAGTCCCGGACTTCCCAAGAAAACGCCCAAAAAGCCAAAAGCATGGCAGATTGTTTTGATTTTGCTGATTTTGGGAATTGTTGCCGGGGGCATCGGTGCCTTTGTGTTTTATGAAGCCAACCGCATGGACATTTCCAATTATGAATACACGCAAAAGGCTAAAACACAGGTGCTGTCTTCCGATAATGTCGTCATCGGCGAGCTGTTTTCGCAAAACAGAACATATGTTCCCTTAACCGCAGTTCCCGAAGATATGAAAAAGGCAATTGTCTCGATTGAGGACTCTCGTTATTACGAACATAACGGTGTTGACCTTTTTGGAATTGCGAGATCTTTGGTCTCCAACTTGACAAATCGTTCGGCCACCGGCCAAGGGGCCAGTACCATTACCCAGCAAGTAGCGCGTATTCTTTTCCTGCCGGACATCTCAACCGAATCATCGTTTATGGATTCGCTTAGCCGAAAATGCAGAGAAATTTCCATTGCCCTTCAGCTTGAAAAGAAATACAGTAAAGATCAAATTTTGGAAATGTATTTGAATGAGTATTATTTCGGGTCGTCGGCTTACGGAATTCAGGAAGCCGCCAAAACGTATTACGGAAAGGATATTTCTCAATGTAATTTGGCGGAATGCGCGATGTTAGCCGGGCTTCCGCAAGCCCCCTCGCTTTACGCTCCCAATAACGACTTCCAGGCGGCGAAAACTCGTCAGGAATATGTGCTTGATCGAATGGTTGAAACCGGTGCGATTACCCGTCAGCAGGCTGATGAGGCAAAAGCGACACCGATTACCATTGTTGATTGGAATCCCACGGTGCTCGACCATCAAATCACACCGGGGTATGAAAAATTCGTCGATATGGCTCTTGAGCAATACGCGAAATCTCAAGCGCCCACTGTAATGAAACAACAGGGCTTGTCTGAAGAAGACGCGATTACACAAATTCGTATTCAGGTGGCCTCCGGCGGTTATGTCCTTCACACAACCATCAATTCGGTCATGCAGTCTCATGCGATCAATGTCTCCGAAGGCAACTACCCGCCCGGAAGTGAGGTGACCGATGCGCTGGTCACCGTAGATACAGGCGGAGCGGTTTTGGCTTACTACGGCGGCAATACACAAGTTGATATGGCCAATACAGCCAGACAGCCGGGGTCTAATATTAAACCATTATATTACAGCGGCGCCATCGAACAAGGACTTTTCGGACCGTCATCTTATGTCTCGGATTCAGCTCAAACTTACGGCGGCGGTTATACACCTCAAAACTACGACGGCCGTTCGATGGGTAGTCTCAGCATTACCGATGCCCTGGTTTATTCCCGAAATGTACCATCTGTGTATGTCATGAATACCATGGGTGTTGACAACGCTATGCAGTGGATGCAAAACATGGGCATTACGACAATTGTTGATGATGACTACCACCTCGCGACGGCAGTCGGCGGGATGACCTACGGTATTAAACCGTTGGATATGGCAGCGGCGTTCAATTGCTTTAATGACGCGGGCGTTTACAATCAACCGTATTTCATCAACAGCGTGAATAAAGCCAATGGCGAAGCGGTCGTCGAGAAAAGCGGCCTCGGTCTTGACTCGCATCAAGCGATGAGCGCTGACACTGCTTCAACCATGTGGAATATTTTACGGCAAGTCGTTACACGAGGTACGGCAACTGCCGCGGCCACAGGATATCCCACTGCCGGTAAAACCGGGACAACGGATAATGCCGAAGACCTCTGGTTTACAGGAATGACCGGTAATTTAACGACAAGCATTTGGGTCGGTACACCGAATCATGGCGTTGTCGGCGGTGAAGAAAGTACGATCAACTGTTATCTTTACAGCTCTTATATAAGCGCCCTTGGACGGGATGGCTTAATCGGAGGACTTCAATAAACAATCCTTCGTGAAACTTTAAATGACTGGAGATAATGGCCGGCAATTCCAAGGTTGCCAAAAAAATAAATGAGAACAATCCTTGCTGGTAAAGGCAAGGATTGTTTTTTACATAACGCGCCGAAATATGATTGTCTGTCGGCGCAAAGCGGAGAATAACCATGAACAAACACACACGAATCGAAGCCCTGGATATATTGGATCGTTATTACGGAGAGGAAAAATGCGGTTTGGATTTTAATACGCCTTTCGAATGTCTGATTGCCACCATGCTGTCCGCGCAATGTACTGATGTCAGAGTGAATATTGTTACATCGGAGTTATTTAAGACGTACAATACACCTGAGATGTTTTTGACACTAAATGAAAGCGAATTGAAAGAGAAAATTAAAACCTGCGGTCTGGCAAACAGCAAAGCGAAAAATATCCTTTTAACCTGTCATCAACTTCTTGAAGAGCATGGCGGAGAGGTTCCCGACACCATGGAAGAGCTGACTGCTCTGCCCGGTGTCGGGCGTAAAACGGCAAACGTTGTTTTAAGCAACGCTTTCGGTGTACCTGCAATCGCTGTCGATACCCATGTATTCCGAGTATCAAGAAAGCTCGGGCTTGCCAGAGGTAATAATGTTTTGCAGGTTGAACAATCCCTGATGAAAAACGTGCCGAAGGACAGATGGTCCCGTACCCATCATGAGTTGATCTGGCACGGGCGAAAAATATGTTCGGCAAGAAATCCAAAATGCGGTGTTTGCCCGTTAAACACTTTGTGTGAAGACTATCTCAAACGTCAAAAATCAGTCAAGAAGAAAACCGAATTGAAAAAATCCGTTTCAGAGTCAGATTCATCCCTTTAGGACAGTCAAATGGGAATCCTCTCGGGCATTAAATATCGAGTGGTTAACTTTTGACACATCACCGATTGATATGAAAAACAGATCAAAGCTCTCCTGTGTGTCGTCAACGGCCGAAATAATAAAATCCCAGGCTTTTTAAAGCCGAAGACAGAAAATGAGAAACAATAATTCGCTATTTTATTTTTGCGAAATGAAGCATATCTGCCTTGAATGAAAAAAACCCCTATGTTACAATATTAAAATTGATAAGAATATCGTAAAGTTTTGGAGGAATTTATGAGCGTAAAAATTTTAGAAACAGAGAATAATACAGTTACTTTAGAATTTAATATTCCCAAAGATATTTTTCAAGCGGCCATCGAACGGGCTTATCAGAAGAATAAAAAACACTTTACCATCCAGGGATTTCGCAAGGGTAAAGCGCCTCGTCGAATCATCGAAGCGCATTACGGAAAAGGAATCTTTTTAGAAGATGCCATCGATTTTGCTTTCCCGGATGCTTTCCGAGCAGCTATTGAGGAAGCGGCATTGGATATCATCACTCAGCCGACACTCAAGAAAATTGACGAACTGAGTCATGATGGTGCCACCCTTGTCGTGGAAGTCGGCGTTCGTCCTGAAGTCACTTTGGGCGAATACAAAGGCATTGAGATTAAACCTCCCAAAGAAGACGTGACTGAAGATATGATCGCTGCCCGTCTTAAAGCCATGCAAAATCAAAACGCCCGTCAGGTTACGGTCGATGACGAAGCTAAAGAAGGCGATACGGTTGTCATCGATTATGAAGGTTTCGTGAATGACGAACCTTTTGAAGGCGGCAAAGACACAGACTACAGCTTAGAACTGGGCAGTCATACTTTCATTCCCGGATTTGAAGAAGGACTCATTGGAGCGAAGGCCGATAGCGATGTAGATGTCAAACTCACATTCCCCGAAGAATATCATGCTGACAATCTGGCCGGTCAGGATGCTGTCTTTAAAGTCCATGTTCATGAAGTACAGCGCAAAGAACTGCCCGAGCTTGATGATGAATTCGCTAAAGATGTCAGCGAATTCGACACGCTTCAGGAATTGACACAAGATGTGGCCGACAAGCTTCAAAAAGAACAGGATCAGCAACGCCGCATCGATGCTGAAAACACCGTAATCGAAGCCGCGGTCAATAATGCCGAAGTGGTCATTCCGGAAGCCCTTATTGAGCAAGAAGCCCATCGCAGCATGCAGCAAATGGAACAGCAAATTGCCGGACAGGGTATGAATTTTGACGATTTCCTCAAATATACCGGTTCATCCCGCGAACAATATGTTGAAAACTTAAAACCCGACGCTGAAAAGAATATCAAGGCCGACTTTGTATTAAATGCCATTGCCGAAGCCGAAGATATTAAACCGACTGAAGAAGAACTGGATAAAGAAATCAAAGAATACGCAGATGCCTTTAATCATGATTTTGAATCTTATAAAGCATCGTTGGATGAAAACACCAAGGCGTATATCGAAGCCTCTATCATTCGTAGAAAAACGGTGGATTTTCTGGTGGACAATGCGGTGGAAACCAAACAGGAAACAGAAAGCCAACCGGCAGCGGAAACCGACGACGCTCAAAAAGCGGATTCTGAAGCTGAATGATTCGATTTATCAAAGAAAAAGAGGTGAGATAGCATGAGTTTAATACCGATGGTCATCGAGCAAACGGGAAAAGGCGAACGTTCCTTTGACATTTATTCCCGCCTGCTTAAAGAACGCATTGTTTTTTTAGACGGAGAAGTCACCTCGGAAACCGCGGGACTTCTTGTCGCGGAATTGATTTATTTGGAAGGGGAAAACCCCAATCAGGATATCTATCTTTATATCAATAGTCCCGGGGGGTCCGTTTCTGCGGGTTTCGCCATTATGGATACAATGAATTTTATCAAATGCGATGTGTCCACCCTTTGCGTCGGGATGGCGGCTTCAATGGGCGCTTTTCTGCTGGCGGCAGGGGCTCCGGGGAAACGTTTCGCTCTTCCGAACAGTGAAATCATGATTCATCAGCCTTTGGGAGGCGCCAGCGGTCAAAGCACCGATGTGGCCATTCACGCCAGACACCTTTTGGATATTAAAGAGCGCATTAACCGTATTCTTTCTGACAATACCGGAAATCCTTTAGATGTGATTGCGGCGGACACGGAACGTGACAATTTCATGACCGCGGAAGAAGCAAAAGCATATGGGATTATCGACGATGTCATCGCGCACAGATCATAATCAATTGTTTTCAACCATAGATCATATGAGGAGGCAAAATGCCAGAATATAAAGATAACAGCCGGCAAGCGCATTGTTCGTTTTGCGGGAAAACGCAATCACAGGTCAAGCGTATGGTCGCGGGGCCCGGCGTTTATATCTGCGATGAATGCATCAGCCTTTGCCAGGAAATCATCGACAGCGAAAAAGACGTTGCGCCGATGGTGCTGGATGATATTCCGGTGCCCAGAGAGATTAAAGCGCGTTTGGATGAATTTGTCATTGCTCAGGATGAAGCCAAAAAATCGTTGGCTGTCGCTGTGTACAACCACTATAAACGCATAAACGCCAAAGTGAGTGATGATGACGACGTAGAAATTCAAAAGAGCAATATCCTGTTGCTGGGACCAACCGGTTCCGGTAAGACTTTGCTTGCGCAAACGCTGGCGCGGGTTTTGGACGTTCCTTTTGCCATTGCCGATGCCACATCTCTCACGGAAGCCGGCTATGTCGGCGAGGATGTCGAAAATATTTTAGTCAAATTGCTTCAAGCGGCGGATATGGATATCGAAAAAGCCCAAAAGGGCATTATCTATATCGATGAAATTGACAAAATTTCCCGCAAAAGCGATAACCCGTCCATCACTCGGGATGTCAGCGGCGAGGGTGTACAGCAGGCTCTTCTCAAAATTTTGGAAGGTACGGTAGCCAATGTTCCGCCAAGCGGCGGGCGCAAACACCCCCATCAGGAATTTATCCAAATCGATACACAAAACATTCTCTTTATTTGCGGCGGCGCCTTTGACGGCATTGAAGATGTCATTGAAAAACGATTGGAAAAAGGATCAATGGGTTTCGGTGCCGTCATTAAAACCGATGACGAACGTGATAAAGATGAAATTTTAAAACACATCGAACCTCATGATTTGCTTAAATACGGTTTGATTCCCGAATTTATCGGCCGTATTCCCGTTATCGCGACGTTAAATCATTTGGATGAAGACGCGTTAATCAACATCCTGACTGAACCGAAAAATGCCCTGATCAAACAATACAAAAAGCTTTTCGAAATTGAAAATGTCACGCTGGAATTTGAACCCGAAGCCATACGGGCCATTGCCCAAAAAGCGATGTCGGATGAAACAGGCGCCAGAGGTCTTCGCGGGATTATCGAAACAATGATGACGGATATCATGTTTGATGTTCCTTCGGAAAGCGATGTGGAAAAAGTCATTGTGACCAAAGAAGTGGTCACCGACAACCAAAAGCCCGTCGTCGAAAGAAAAACCGCTGTGAAAAAAGCGGAAAAGAAATCCGGCGAAGGATAAAGACAACGCAAAAGATTTAGCAGGCAATCCCACCGGATTGCCTGTTTTACATCAACGGTAAGTCTTTTGTTAGACCCG
>CACZTE010000098.1 GCA_902784045.1 uncultured Eubacterium sp.
TAAAGCTTTAATGTCATATCTTTTTCGGCGCGGATATTCACCTTGCCGTTGCCGCTTAAAGCAATGTCAGATTCTTTGCCGTCAACAACTTGAACGATTTTTTTGCAGTCGTAATTGTTAAGGTCGTAGGTGACCACCTGCTCCATCGTACCGTCCTCGCCGACGCCGTTAATCTCTTTGTCAAATCTGTAGGTTAATTTAGCCTTGCTATAATCATTAGAATTTTTTTCGTCCAACACATAACGTTCGACATTAACTTTGATGGCATTTTGAGCGTAGTTGACGATAACATAACGTGAAAAGCTGTTGGTTTCAAGCTGAAGCTTGCCGTCCGCCGCGGTCTGCGCATTGGTGTTTTCCACAGTCTGGCTGTCGTCGCTAACGTGAAGCACTTCGGCTTTGGTGTTTGCCGGCATATCCGGTAAAGTGATGGTGACTTTAACCGTCGCGCCGGGTTCGATTTCCTTGCCGTTTTGTAAAAACTTGATATCAAATGTCTTTTGACTTTGGATGGTGCGATTGTCCGTTTTGACTTCCTTGTCGACTTTGGCCTGGGCCGTATCGTCAAGGGGAACAGGCGTCACGGAGAGCACGGCATCCGCCGGCAAATCATCGGGGTTTTTAAGGGTGACCAGCACGCCAACTTCGGCGCTCTTATAATCAAAGCGCACCACTTCCACCCCGTTTTCCTGCGTGACAGAACGCGGCGCCACATCCGCCGGGTTGGCGCTTGCGGCAACTTGCGCCTGGACATTCTGATCAGACTGGGTTTGCACATTTTGATCAGCCTGTGTTTGAACATTTTTATCGGCCTGCGCGCTAACTGCGGGCGCACTACTCCCCTGGTTGGCGGCTTCCTGCGCAAAGACGGGAGATATAGTACTGATGAGCAGTGCAAAAGCCAAAATCAAACTGATCAATCTAATCATATATCCCTTGTTTACAGTCAATTTACGCATTTTATTTCTCCTTTCGCCAATACGTTTTTTCATTTCCTTTAAATATTTTAAAGTGAATTACACGCATATCAAAAAACAATAATCGAGTTTTGTGTCCATTATAGTGATGGCGGGTCACAGTTTGGTAACATTGTTTTTAAAATAAACATAAATAATGACAATTATCGATGATTACGAAAAAAACCGGCAGCATGGTCGATTTGATCATACTGCCGATTGAATAGTTCCATCATTTTGTTTGATATGATGATTAGTGATTGAATTGATTAATGGCCGCAGCGGTATCGGAGAGCCACTTCCAGTTACCATTAATCATGTTAGCAAAGTTTGAACCGGATTCCTGGTTCTTAGCGTAATGGCCATCTCCATTTAAATAGATGTACTTGGCGTCGCCGTTCGTATACGGTATGGGTTTTGTTTTATCGTCATTATACTTGTAGCATTCCACACCGGTGAAAGTTGGCTCACCGGTATTCGCATCTATGCTGCTGCGATATCCGACATTTAAAGTGACGCTTTTTTCATCTTTCCAACCATTGGCGCCTTCTGACAGTCCCGCATCTTTAAGATTATACTTGGGAGACCAATCGGTTTCTTCAGTGATCACATAATAGCCCTTAGGCAAATTGGAAATCAATTTTGTTTTAGTATGATCGTCTTTATTGGCGCTGAAAGAGATGGTTTCATAGAAGGTCTTTTTAAACTCACCCGGACGAGAAGCAACGACGATCCCCATTCCATTGGGATCCGGAACATCCACGGCCTCATATTGATCAATGCGGAAGACAAAGGTTTGATTGGCTTTAATTGCTTCTGTCGCGCTGTATTGCTCGTCAATCGTCTTGGTGATCTGAATCTGACCTTTAACCACATGGACCGTATACACACCGTAATTTTTTTCTTTATCGTCTGCGGCTCCATTTTTGAGGAAAACATCATTTCGGGTCAAATTGCCGCCGTTGGTGGCGAGGGTGTAAAGATGCCCATCAACATCAAGGCCCTGAGACGGATTGCCAGATTCAGCGTTTTCTTCTCCGGCGCGATGATTGATGCTGTCTCCTCCCTCTTTGACTTCCTTGCTGTTACTTAGGCTTTCATCACTAGCCGAATCAAAGAGATAAGCCGCCTTGAGGTAAAATTTGGTTTCCGAAGGCGTTTGAACCGTTGTTACCGTTTTGGCTTGTGGACTTTCCGATTTAGTTCCCTCGGCATCAGCATACCAAGCCAATTTTAATTTACCGGAACCATAGATGGTTTGATATTTTCCGCCAATCATATCGCGTTGCGCCATGCCGTTTTTCGAGCCGTTAACGGAAATATTGAACATTTTGGATTCTGAGTCTTCGTGATAAATGGTATCTCCGGCAAACACGGTTTTGGTTAAATCGTTGATATAAAGCCGCGGTTTGACATTAACTTTGGGTTGTTCGAATTCTGACGACACAAGATTGACCACAACATTGGAATCCGGACTGACATTGGTCGGAACATTATTGCCGCCGACATAGTCTTCTTTGGCACGA
>CACZTE010000099.1 GCA_902784045.1 uncultured Eubacterium sp.
CTGACTTACGATCACGTCAAACTGAATAATGACAGCCTTATCGTTCAGCTTCGTAAACTTCAGGACGCGTTGTTCATCTAAAAAACAGGCAATTATCACACGCGAAAGCGAGGCTAATTATGTATAGTAAACAAGTCACTATTATTAATCCCACTGGGCTTCATGCTCGTCCCGCAGCCGATTTTTGCAAAAAAGCCGCGGAATTCAAATCCGATATTCAAATCAAGCGCGTGACGCCGCCGGAAAAAACCATGAGTGGAAAATCGATTATCGGCGTGATGGCCATGGGTCTTGCCAAAGACACCACAATTCAGATAATCGGCGATGGCGGCGACGAGAAAGAAGCCGTGGATACCCTGGTCGAGATGGTCGAAGGCGGATTTGGAGAGATTGAAATTGAATAACGCAAAACAAAAACAGCTGTGCTCTCAAGGCATAGCTGTTTTCGCGTAAAGGCGTTGAACTCGATATGAATGAATTTGCTACGCAAATCGTTTTTCCCGTCATCCATTTGATTTAAGAAAATCAATCAGGGTTATCGTCTGCCGCCAGAATTTTTATTTCAACGGCTTCAATGCGTTTCGCCTGGCCGGTGGTGCCAGCGGTTTGTCCGTTTTTTACCCAGGGCATCCAACCGATGTCTTTGACATGGACGCGGTACCAGAGATTATAATTTTGCGCGTCGTCTCCGGTTAAGGTCGCCTCAAGAGCCTCAATTCTTCTGTATTCACCGGTAGTGCCCGCAATTTCTCCATCTTCAGTAAAATCGCCCCATCCGATATTGGCCATGTGTACATGGTAAGCAATGCCGATATTTTGACCAGGCATATCATCTTTTAAAAGACGAAGACGAATCGCTTCCAGGCGCAGAGATTTGCCGGTGGTGCCGGCGGTTTCTCCCGCAGATTTTTCACCCTGCGACCAGCCATAGTTTTTTCCGTGAACCTGATAGGCAATCCTGGGAATCGGGCGTTTCGCGGCGCGGATGGTTATGGTCACGGGCACACTTGCAAAGGAATCGCTTGATGCTTTGGTGCGAAATGCATAATCACCAGCCGGCATGTTTTTGAGCGTGCCTGTGGCTTTGTCAAAATGGGGAGAGACGGCGCAGTCAGTCCAGACTTCGCTCTCGGATTCTGTTGTGATCAGCGAAACAACGCGGTATTCCATGCTTTCGGTGACGCCGGTTATTTCACCACCTTCTCCGAAGACAGTTTCATCAACGACACTCAAAACGCTGTCCTCAATGGCGGGCGCCCGGGGAGGAATTGTCAAAATAGATTCTCTGCCGTACTTGTCGCGAAGTGTGACGATTACCGCGGCGCTGCCGTCCCATCCGAAGGCTTCCAAAGGCATATTGTTCACGCAGGGAAACCAAGTGCCATCACTTGAGCGGTAGCACATATCCTTTGTAATGACAATGCTTTCATCAACATAATTGATTTGTCCGCGAGGAGCGGGCGAAGGTTCGACAGCGGGTTTCACCGGCCGCGGGCCTTGTTTAATCTCAAATATTTCGCTTGGCAAAGAAGCGAAAGATTCACTGCCCGCTTTAATTTTGAATTGATATTTGCCTGGCGCGAGATTGATTAGCGTGCCGCCGGACGCATCAAAATGAGCGCTCCCGGAAACATCTGACCATTCTCCAAATGCCTGACCATCATTACTGACGGTGCGATAGACCATATTGTCTGTCACGCCTTCGATACTGCCGTTACCTGCGTCGTATGAGGTTTCATCTTTCACCGAAAATCCTGTCGGCGCGCTCGGTCTGGCGGGAATGGTGAAAGAAACTTCGTTGCTTGGTTTGAGGGTATCTGTCGCGGCATAATGAACGATGACATCAACAGCATTTGAACCGTCCCAGCCAAAACTGGTGAGAGGCATTGAGTTTGAGCAGGATTGCCATTGGCTGTTTGCCTCGTTTGTTTTCCATTCGATAGCGCTATCGGCATTGTCAAAGCTGACGGTTTCATCGGCGTAATTGATTTGCATGGTGAGATCGAGAGTTGGATTGAGGGGCCGCGGGTCTTGTTTAATCTCAAGTACTTCGCTTGGCAATGAAGCGAAAGCATCATTGCCCGCTTTTATTCTGAATTGATATTTTCCCGGCGAGAGACGGATAAGTTTGTCGCTTGTTGGATCAAAATTATCGCTTGCTGAGACATCTGTCCATGCTCCAAATGTTTGGCCATCATTACTGACGGTGCGATAGGTCATATCATTCGATAGGCCGGAAATACTGCCGTTTGCTGCGCCGTATGCCGTTTCATCTTGAACGGATAAACTAGTTGGCGCGCCCGGTCTGGAGGGGATGGTGAAAGAGACTTCGTCGCCCGGTTTAAAATCATACGTTGCGGCGTAGCGAAGGATAATTTCAGCCGCTTTTGAACCGTCCCAGCCAAAACTGGTGAGGGGCATTGGATTTTGACAGGATTGCCATTGGCTACCCTCGTCATTGGTTTTCCATTGTACAGGGCAGTCCGCATTGTCGAAACGAAGGGTTTCTCCGGCATAATTGATTGCCGGTTTAAGGATATTCGGGTTGGGGGATTTTTCGACGAGCTTTAAATCATAGTTAGATGCATTGTAATGCTCTAAATGGTAATTCTCATTGTTAAAATGGAAGGAATTGATTTCCGCTTCTTTATTAAATTGACCGCGGATTATTTGCTCAGTTTTTGAGATGAATTCTTTAGGTTTGGAAAAAATAACACAGCATTTTTCTGTAAAGCCACCATCATATTTGATGAATTGTCCATTTCCAAGTTGCAGATCATAGATTACAGTATCTTGGGAATTATCGCTTTTTTTGACGGCCATATAGCTTGCGTTTGTGCCTAATTGAATCGGACCGTTATACGTTCCGCCGCAAAGGGTAATTTTATTAGAATTGGTCAGAATAGATTGTCCTTCGTCGGTTTGGCAGTTTGTCAAAGTAACGATTGATTTTTCTAAGTTATATAAAGTGTTTATATTTGATGCGGCGTAAATCGCGGCTCCCTTTGGGGCGGTGTTGTTTTCAAAAGTCAAGTCAGTCCCTTTAAAAGTTCCGTGATTATTGATGGCGCCGCCATATTGTCCTGATGAAATGTTTGCAAAGCGACAATGAGATAGTTCAATTATTGAATTTGAGGTATCATTATAAATCGCGCCTCCATTCAAAGCATTGTTTTTGTCTGAGGGAAAATTTTTATTTTTAAAGACTGTATTGTTGATGGTCGCGAGGCCTTTATTATAAATAGCGCCCCCGTTATTAACTGCGATATTATTTAGAAAAGTAGCATAACCGATGGTAAGCGACCCTAGATTATAAATGGCCCCGCCATGGTTCGAGTGACAATTAGCAAAAGAGACCGAATGACTTTCATCTCCGGCAACAGTTAATGTTCCCTTAGAACCGACATTAAAAATCCCGTAATGACTTTGGCAATTACTCACAGCGCAACCGTTTCGCATCTGAAGTGTACCGCCGTCAATTCGTGCGAAAGCACCGTCCTGGGAAGGAACATATATGTTTTGGATACGTACATTGTCAAAAATAAGTGAACCGCTGTTTACAA
>CACZTE010000100.1 GCA_902784045.1 uncultured Eubacterium sp.
CGCCGGTCATGGAGGTGATGAGGGTCGCGGCGCCGACAAAAACGATGGTGCTTTTGGCGTCTTTGAGGTTGTCGTTGATGTAGGAAATGATGCCTTTGGGCTTGCCGGCGCGCTTAAACTGGGCCGTGGGCGCGAAGCAGAGATATTGGCCGGAATAGCCGCTTTCAAATTCGTCCGTGGTGATGGTCATCTGTCCTCGTCCCGGGTCGTTGATGAGCACTTTGTCCCCGATTTTCCCGCAGACGACGGTGTAGTGGGCGTTTCGCAAGCAGACGACGCAGGGATAGGTAGACCCTTCAAAAAACGACCGGGCGTCGCCGGAACAGCTTTTGACGTCAAGGTTCATATCGCGGCTGACATCGATGAGGGTGGACATTTTCGTGCCGTCTCTGGACACGCCGACAATGTCGCGCATTTGCGAGATGGGGATCCAGCGGCCGTAATAGGCGAGAATCATGCACAGGGAAGCCGCGCCGCTTTCCATGGCTTCCATCTGCATGACGACGGGAACCACGGCGACGCCTTTTTGTATCGGTTTTTTACTGAACATTGTCATGGCCTCAGTCCTTTGTCGTTATCAATCCAAGGGGTGTGTTTCTTCCGATGATCACCCGCACTTTATAGGTGCCGTCGGGCAGATCGCAGGGCACCAGGGCCGTTTGATACCAATCGGTCTTTTGACTGAGATAGAGGATTTCCCGGGGCATATCATAGGTATACAGCATTTTCGGAACGACTTCTTTGATCTCGTAGGTTGAGCCGTTGACCTGCACTTGCATGCCGGGTTTGATCTCGTTCATGTCTTCCTGACGAAAATAACAGGTTAACACACCGTTTTTGCATTCCCCGGCGCCCTGAATCGTCTCCTCGATTTCGGTAATCTGTCCCCACATGAAAATGCCGATGATGACCGTGACCGCCGCGGCCAGAATCAGCCACGCGCTGATACTCGACAGTTTTAAATAGGTGTTGAGTTGATCAAGCTCTGACGTTTTGGCCGGACTTTTCTTTTTTAAAAATGGTTCCTTATTCATGGTTTCTCCTCTGCTTAACTGATGGATGGCGGTTATTCGCGCCGCGCTGCGTAAGCGCTGTAAAAAGACGCTCTCTCAAAGTCTGCTCGGGCGAAAGGCGCCTTTAACGGTGAAAGACAAATTGAGATAGAACGCTCCTTCATATATTATACGATTTTAGGCCGTTTATTCAAGTGGAAACAGCGCTCGTCGGGACGCCGGATTCCCGGGAAATAATCGTGTCAAAAGCGTGTTGCTTATCGCGCGCGTCGTTTCACAGGAAATGGCGCGAGACGGTTTGATCGCGAAATAGGGAAAAAGCCGGCGGTTTGTTCTAAATCAAGTCCGTTCTTGCAAAGGTGATTTAAAAGCATTATAATATAAACATCAATGAAGAAACGTCTTTTGACAATTGAGGAAGGACTAATTTATGCGAAACAAAAACGACATGGCGGAACCCGATGATCTACAATTATCCGCCATCGACGCCTACCTGAACCGTGTCTACCGGATTATCGTCATCATCATTCCGCTGGTATGCGTCTGCATGAGCTTAATCATCACCGGGTTGCACGCCGTCGGCTGGTATGATGAGGTCGACGGCCGCGCGATGTGGATCTTTGATAGCTGGACCTTGCTGTTTTTGATTGTCGGGATCTGGTTTTTCGCCACGGGATTCGATCAAAAAGGCATTCTCAAAAAAGAAAAACTGAAAAACGCCAAAATCGCAATGCTCGTCTTTCTGCTCATCCAATGGAACGCCATATCCTATATCTGCCCGTTTTCGAATTTTTGGGCGTATAGCGCGCTGTTCACGGTGATGCTCGCCTTTTTCTTTGACGCGCGGTATGTGGCTGTCGCCTCAGTGTGCTTGCTTTTCTCCGAATTCGCGTCCTGGATTGTGCTGGGCGGACGTCTGCTTCCGGCTCACGACGCCTATTTCGGCGCCAATATGGTGTTTCGTTTGATGGGCATTGTGCTGACCATCGGCGCTGTCAATCTTTTCACCTTTTTCGGTGAGAAATATCTGGTCGAGGAGCTTGAAAAATCTGCCAACTACGACACCCTTACCAGGCTGTTAAACCGCCGTAGCATGGACAATCATTTGAAGTCCGCGTACCATCAGGCCGAAACGGGAGAGGCGCCTTTTTGCCTGATTATGACGGACCTCGATGATTTTAAAAACATCAACGACACCTATGGCCATGACTGTGGGGATGAGGTGTTGAAATTCGTGGCGCATACGCTGATTACCGGCGTCAAAAAAAATGACTACGTCTTTCGGTGGGGCGGCGAGGAATTCTGCATCATCATCAAAGCCAATGAGCGGGAGGCCGTCGCTGCGGCTGAGCGAATCCGAAAAGACATCGCGAAGGACCCGATCAACTACCGCAACGAGGTCCGGGTGTCCATCACCGTCACCATGGGGGTTTCGGCCTATCATGACGGCGTCACCATTCGGGAAATGATGGACGAAGCGGACCTTAAGCTCTATTGGGGTAAGCGCCACGGCAAAAACAGGGTGGTCAGCAGCTTGCCGAAGGATAGTGAGAATCCCGGGACAAAAAAAGAAGGCGAAAAGCCATCGGAACCAAACCCTTGACACGAGCTCGCAAACTCCATGTCATGACGGGGCCATCAATTTGAATGCGCGAGAGGCCTCAACAAACATACGAAGCAAAAAACATCCGGGAAAAGCCCCGGATTTATTTTTCAAAAAATAGATGTAATTATTGACATTACATTTTTGACGTGTTATAGTTAATATAGCATTAAAAACCCAAGAATTGCGTGAATTACTTTAAGCAAAACAAAGTGTAATTATTGGGTTTACAGTCAGAATACGGAAAAACAGCAAAGATTCGGAGGTCAAAACCATGCAAATTTCAAGTCGGTTTACCATCGCGCTGCACATCTTCACTTGCGTGCAGGCTTATCAGGAAAATTATAAAATCACCAGTGATTTTCTTGCCGTCAGCATTAACACCAATCCCGTCATCATTCGAAAAATCTTAGGTCAGCTCAAAAAAGCGGATCTCATCACCGTCGCGCGGGGGACCGGCGGCATTACCGTCAACAGACCCTTTGACGAAATCACCTTTTACGATGTCTATCAAGCCATCGAACCGGTGGAAAACGGACAATTGTTTCACTTCCACGAAACGCCCAATCCCGATTGTTCGGTGGGCCGCAATATTCACGCGCTGCTCGATGACAAACTGGAAGCCATTCAAGACGCCATGGAAGATGAAATGCGAAAGTACACCATGGCCGATCTCGAAACGGAATTAGAGGAAATCCTCATTAATGAGTAACACAATGACGCAGGCAGAGCGCCTCGACGCGCTGGTCCGCGCCTTTAAGGCCGATTCCGGCCGTTATCGGGATTTAGAGACACCCGAGGATTGTGAAGGCAAACGAAGGGTTTTACGGTCATTGATGAACATCCGGATGCCGGGTAAGATGGATGATGCCGTTCTCGACTTGCAGGATGATTATCTCAAAGCCCGCGCTAAGGAAAAAGGCATCGTTACATTAGCGGATATACCTGTCATCAGAGACGGGGTTTCCATCTGGCAGGGCGATATCACAAGGCTTGAAGCGGACGCCATCGTCAACGCCGCCAACTCGCGGATGCTCGGTTGCTTTGTGCCGATGCATACTTGCATTGATAACTGCATTCATACCTTCGCCGGCGTGCAGCTTCGCGTGGAATGCGACAGACAGATGAACCGGCTTAAAAGCAAATATGGAAGTGATTACGAGCAGCCGACGGCGGTGCCGATGCTCACCGACGCCTATAACCTTCCGGCCAAAAAAGTCATTCACGTCGTCGGTCCCATTGTCGAGAAAGGTCTAACGCCGGCGCTGGAAAACGACCTCGCGGCCTGCTACACAAATACCCTTGATCTCTGCGCGGCAAACGGCCTGACAAGCGTGGCCTTTTGCTGCATTTCAACGGGCGTCTTTCATTTCCCCGGCATGCGCGCTGCCGAGATTGCCGTGGCCGCGGTGGACGCGTGGATGGCAGATCATCCCGGCGTGATGGACCGGGTGATTTTCAATGTGTTTAAAGACGAGGACAAAACCTATTATGAAGCATACATACAGTGAGCCACCCAACGGCTATTTAGAGAGCATCCAAAAAGGCATGGACAGCCTGAAATATTTTCGCGGGTCCATGTCAGCGGGAAACGGCGGTAAAGCGGAAAACATTGAAAAACTTAGGATAGTCATCGCCGAAGCCGAAGCCATTGTCATCGGCGCGGGAGCGGGGCTTTCTACCTCCGCGGGCTTTTCTTACAGCGGTGAGCGCTTTAGGCGCTATTTCTTTGATTTCGCGGAGCGCTTCGGTATCACCGATATGTATTCCGGCGGGTTCTATCCCTTTCCCGACGTCGGCACGCGTTGGGCATGGTGGGCGAGACATATCTATTTCAATCGCTATGTGAACGCGCCGAAGTCTGTCTATAACGCGCTGCTCGCCCTTGTGAAGGAAGCGGATTATTTCGTCATCACCACCAACGTGGATCATCAGTTTCAACGGGCGGGATTTGACAAAAAAAGGCTTTTCTACACCCAGGGGGATTACGGCTTGTTTCAAAGCGTCAATCCCGCTGTGAAAAAGACCTATGACAATGAAAAATGGGTGACGCGCGCCATGATGGCTCAAGGATTTGTCCAGAACGAAAACGGTGAGTTTGCCGTGCCGGAGGACAGAGCTCTCGCTATGACGCTTCCGGCGGATTTGATTCCCAAATGTCCCGATGACGGCTCCGATGTCACAATGAATCTGCGCGCCGATGATTCCTTTGTGGAGGATGAGGGCTGGCACCGTGCGTCGGCGGCCTATTCCGATTTTCTCCGTGGGCGCGACAATCGTTATGTGCTTTATCTGGAACTCGGCGTTGGGGCGAATACGCCGGTGATTATCAAATATCCCTTTTGGCAGATGACATTGGAAAACGAAAACGCCGTATATGCCTGCGTCAATGTCGGGAATGCCTATTGCCCGGAAGAAATCCAAGATCGCAGCATCTGCGTCGACGATGATATCGGTGACGTTCTCGCCATGCTGCAATCGTGACGGTGCGGACATCCGGGCGCGCCGGGCGTTCTTCGCGATTGGCATAGAAAATACTGTTCCGTGATATATTATTTTAATTCCAAAAAATCGTAAGATTTACGATCGCTAAACGATTTGTGAAGCGGTCCATCAATAACCGGAAATCAATACATTCATATCAAATGAGGTGCGAAATGGACAAACCGGTCCTTTACATCAACGCCTGTGTGCGGCAGGCATCCAGAACTAAATTACTGGCAGAGGATTTACTGGCCAAATTGGGAGAACCTTATGAAGAAGTGAAGCTCGCGGAGATAACCTTTCCCGTCGTGACAGAGGATTATCTTAGTCAGCGCGACAAGCTTATCGAAGCCGGCGAGACGGACCATCCGATGTTTAAACTCGCCGGACAATTCGCCGGGGCGAAAACCATCGTTATCGCGGCGCCTTTTTGGGACTTATCCTTCCCGGCGATGTTAAAACAATATCTGGAAATCATCAACGTCGTGGGCATCACATTCAAATATTCCGAAGACGGAGTGCCCGTCGGGCTTTGCGCGGCGGACAGGCTC
>CACZTE010000101.1 GCA_902784045.1 uncultured Eubacterium sp.
GAAAAGCTTGCCAAGCGGCAGGACGAGCGAGAAAAACTCATCCATGCGCTGAACGCGAAAAAACAGGTAGAAAACGATCTGCGCGCCCAAGGGTTTCACTTCATTTGCGGCATTGATGAGGTAGGCAGAGGACCTTTGGCCGGTCCAGTGGTGGCCGGCGCCGTCATTCTGCCTGAGGATTTTTCGGTGCTTGGCATCGATGATTCGAAAAAACTTTCCCATGCCAAACGGGCGAAGCTGGCTGAGGCCATCAAAGGGGAGGCCATCAGCTACGCCGTGAGTGAGGTTTCGCCCGTGGTCATTGACGACATTAATATTTTGGAAGCGACCAAGCTCGCGATGAGCAAGGCTGTCGAAAGCCTTTCCGTCACGCCGGATTTTCTGCTCATTGACGCCCTTTCTATTCCTTCTGCGGTGCCGGTGAAACCGGTGGTTCACGGCGACGCGCTGTGTCTGTCCATCGGGGCGGCCAGCATTATCGCCAAGGAATACCGGGATGATCTGATGCGCGAAAACGATACAAAATATCCTGGCTACGGCTTTGCCTCCAATATGGGTTACGGCAGCGCCGCACATATCGAAGCTCTCAAACAAAAAGGGCCGACGCCGATTCACAGAAAGAGCTTTATCACCAATTTTATACGATAAATATCATCATCTGAAAAACATCCGCATTGTTTTGAGAGGGTTATCCGAGAGATGATAATTTATGGATGAATCTATAAAAGTGTTTGTTAAAGGGAAAGTGTAATGGCATTTAATACGGAAAATCGTAAAAAAGGCAGTCGCGGAGAGAATGCGGCTGCCAAATTTTTGGAACAAAAGGGATATAAAATCATCGCACGCAACTACACGCGGCCCGGCGGCGAGATTGATTTGATTGCCAAAGACGGTGAGACGATTGTTTTCGTGGAAGTCAAACTGCGTAGGGATGTCTCCCACGGTATGCCGATAGAAGCTGTCGGCAAAGGCAAACAACGCCGTATTATCAACACGGCCAAGGTATATGCGACGGCGAATGATTTGTTTGACTGTCCGATGCGTTTTGATGTCATCGAGGTGGTGGTAGACGACAAAAATCGTTTGTGGGTTCGCCATATACCGAGCGCTTTTATGGAAAATCGCCGGATTTAAGTGTGATTTTGTTTGCTTTTTGATGATTTTCGTAATTTTCGCGGCGGATTTTTCGAATCCGTCTTTTTTGTTCAGAAACGGCGAAGTTTTATTCGTCGCTTGTGACGGCTTCTAAGAAAACGCGGGATGTATAACGGCCTTTTTGCTCGTTGTTTTGCATTTTGATATAGTCCATGTGCATTGGTTCAAAGTCATAAATGTCGACAATGGCATCTACCACGCTTAACAGGTCGGAAAGCTCATCTTCCGTTTGCTTTTCAGCAAAAGTGCGGGCCTTTTCGGAAAGTTTGTTGATTAAAGCGTGTTTCATTTCCTCGTCGTTTTCCAAAATGCGGATTTCGGGATGACGGCCGGTCTTTTCAATAATTTCGGGAATTTTGTCGCGGACAAGAGTGTTGTATTGCTGTTTCATTGTTTTCTCCTTAATTTTTAAATGGTTTTTGACTCTTTTTCTCGGACTATCGCTGTGATTCGTGAAAAAATAAAATATAGTGATAACGCCATCATAGTCAAAAAACAGGCGTTTGTCAACTGATTTGCGGAAGAGTCGTTAGACAGTTTTTCCGTTTTCTTATTTTTTCATTTCAAAAAAGCGACAGAGTTATCTGCCGCTTTTTAAAAATCAATTATCTATTTTTCACCGATTTTCATTTTTTCTGTTTGCGAAGCGCGGATCTAACCGAGCCTTTTGGATCGGTAATGAGCAAGCGCGCAAGCCAAATCACCAAACCAAGCGCCACAACAGATAGTCCAAGGAAGGCGTCATTGAACATTTCCTCAAGACCGGGAGTAAAGTATGCTGCTTGCAATTCGATATATTTGAAAATCGCGTCCACAAACCACATCATCGAAGCGCCCCAAAACATGAGGCACAAAATGCCCAGCTTCATGCTGTCATCTTTTCGATTGTACCATTTAACTGTGGCGATAACGGCCGCGAAGACCGTAATCAGCAAAGTCATCTTGGAGCCTCCTCACGCGACGTTACTTTGACCATCACCTGGTGCGGGACGTTTGACGATAGTGTCAGCAACCCTGCACATGACAAACCACACAACTGTAATCAGCACAGCCATGCACACCCCCACAGTTGCCATTTCATAGAACATCTCCGCAGCATCTGTTGGATTGGACATTGCCGTTAAAAATGGGAACCATGGCACAACCTCTCCATGCCAGATGTGCTCAAAAGCAAGAAGCGCTGATCCGCCCCAGAGCATATAAGTTAGCCATTTAAGTTTTCTGCTAAAAGGAATTTTAACCTCTTCTGTCAGAACGCTTTCGGAAGATTGCTTTATTTCATCTTCTTTTTTTTTCTCGTTCTTTTCCACAGCGGTCACCACAACCGCCTCTGCTGCCGATACAAGAAAACACGCCATAATAAACCTCCTAAAAAAATAAGGTATACTATTCTCGCTTCAGTGAGAACAGTATACCTTCTTGGCATACAATTAAAAAAATATTAGTAGTAACGCTTCAGCGTTTAAAAGGCCGACTTCAGACGGCATCTAATTATACTATAATTTCATGCTTTTTTCAAGTGCTCTTTTAAAAAGCTCAAAGCATCCTCCATCAGTCGTGAGATGCCAAAATCGCTGACTCCGGCCACATAATTGTCACAGTTGCTAAAGGGGATGATAATTCGCGTTGCCTTTGCCTGTGCTACCGCCAAGGCCATCTTTGGCGTGATCTCGCCTAACATGGCATCTGCGATGATCATCCCGATAGGGCCAATGATAATATCCGCTTTTCTACTGGCGACAACAACCGCGTTTTCGCCTGTCGCGGCCTCATCCGCTCCCGCTTTTAACATCGCTGCAGTTGCCATTGTATTCGTGCCAACTGCCATAACCGTCAATTTCGGTATGTCTTTTTTAATTCTTGTAATCAGTTGTTTTCCAAGTCCGCCGCCCTGGGCGTCTATTACTAATATTTTCATTTGTAGTTCCTCTTCACTCCATCGCGATCAACCGCACTTTGCACACGCCGTCAATGGCCTTCAGCTCCTGCTTGAGCGTGTCAATGGGCACATCCAGATGCCGGCCGTCCAAGGTAATAATCACAATGGCCATATGATTGATGGGAATGTCTTGATGAATGGTGATGATATTGGTTTGATGGGTTGACAGACAATTGAGGATATCCGAAAGCACACCGGTTTTATCCGATAAAAACATCGATAGTGTGAAACGGCGACCCCGGTCTTCCGAGGGACTGAACACCGTGTCTTTGTATTTATAATAGGTGCTGCGGCTGATGCCGACAACTTTAATCGCGTCGCTGACGGATTCGCATTGGCCGCTTTCCAACAGCATTCGCGCTTGAAGCACTTTTTCAAAAAAATCCGGAAGGACATCGGTTTTTACAATGAGATAATCTTTAATCATGGCAAGCCTCTATTGGATGGGGTCGTTGACAGTGATGAGACGGGC
>CACZTE010000102.1 GCA_902784045.1 uncultured Eubacterium sp.
ACGGGCGCAGGCGTCGAGCACGATGGCAAAAATACGGGAATTCGGCGGCAGTGCCGTGATGTACCCAACTATCAAAATAGAACCGGTCGCTAAGGAAATCGACAAGCTCAAAAACGCTTTGGACCACATCGGAGAATATACCCATGTGATTTTCACAAGCGTTAACGGCGTTAATATTTTTTACGATACTCTTCGAAAAGCCGGACGCGACAGCAGAGCCCTGGGCGGCATTTATGTGACGGCCATCGGCCGCCAAACGGCCAAGGCTTTGGAGACGCGCGGCGTGATCGCGGATTTTGTTCCGAAAAACTATATCGGCGAGTCGCTGATCGAGGGTCTTCGTCCCGTTTTAACAGAAAAAGACGCGGTTTTGCTTCCCCGTTCGGAAAACGCGAGACCGGTTGTGGCTGACGAGCTTTCAAAAATTTGCAGACTCGACGAGATCAAAATCTACCGCACCGTTCGGGAAGACGCATGCAGTTTTGACATGAAAAGTCTTCTTGAAGCCGGTCAGGTGGATGTGGTGACTTTTACGAGTTCAACGACGGTCAAATATTTCGTAGAAAAACTCGGAAGCGAAAACCTGGGACTTTTAGACGGCGTAATGTGCGCGTCCATCGGTCCGATGACGTCCAAAATGATGCGAGAATCGGGCATAGACGTATCGGTAGAGGCCGAGGTCTATACCATTGACGGATTACTTGCTGCCATCGAAAAAAGCATGTAAAGTCTGCTTGAAAAAATCTGAGCGAAATTGATATTTTATTGGGGAAAAATAATATGCTCAAGATTTCAGACGAAATAGCTAAAATATGTTTTTAATCGGTTCGTAGTGCGAGCCGCAAAGAGAGAGTTTCATAACCCAGGGAGAAAGGCACGGCATAGGCCGTGCGAGTTAACCGAATTCTATTCGGAGAACATTAGAAAGGAAAATTAAAAATGATTTTACCAACCAGACTTAGAAAAAATCCTGCTATCCGTGACCTCGTTCGCGAAACCCATCTTGCCATGACGGATTTTGTGTATCCGCTGTTTCTTGTGGACGGCGAAGGCATCAAACGTGAAATCGGATCTCTTAAAAATCAATATCATTTTTCCATCGACATGCTCGAGGAAGAAATCAAAGATTTAAAAGCCAAAGGCGTGCGTTATGTGTTGCTCTTCGGTGTGCCCGATGAAAAAGACGCCGAAGCGACACCGGCATTTTCAGATGATGGTGTTGTGCAGCGCGGTGTTCGTAAAATCAAAGAAATCGATCCGGATATGTACGTCATTTGCGATGTGTGTCTGTGCGAACATAAAAGCGACGGTCATTGCTGTTTCTTTGAAGAAAACGGCGATATCAAGCGCGAAAAAACCCTCGATACCCTTTGCAAAACCGCGGTCAGCCAGGCGAGAGCCGGCGCCGATATGGTGGCGCCTTCGGATATGATGGACGGTCATATCGCCGCGATGCGAAAAGCCCTTGATGAAGCCGGGTTTGAAAGTATTCCGATTATGGGTTACAGCGCTAAATTCGCGTCGACCTTCTACGGTCCTTTCCGCGACGCGGCTAACTCGGCGCCCGCTTTCGGCGATAGACGCGCTTACCAAATGGATCCCGCCAACGGTGTGGAAGCCCTTAAAGAAGTGGCCCTTGATGTGGAAGAAGGTGCGGATATCGTCATGGTCAAACCGGCGATGCCTTATCTGGATGTGTTGACCCGCGCGACGGAAATTTCTTATCTGCCGATGGCGGCTTATCAAGTCTCCGGTGAATTCGCGATGATTCAAAACGCTGTTGATAACGGACTGCTTGACGAACGCGCGATTTACGAATCGCTCCTTTGCATCAAACGCGCCGGCGCGGGCATTATAATCACCTACTTTGCTAAAGATATGCCGGAATTAATCGCCAAATACCAATAAAAGTTTTATTTCGTAAATTCTGTGAACGGTGAATAATCCGGGATTTAATCGAATGAGAAACCATCCGGTTATCCGCTGTTCATTTCGCAAATAACAAAAGGGTTTAATATGAAACATCAACAATCGGAAACGCTGTTCGCGCGGGCGGGAAAAGTCATTCCCGGCGGAGTTAATTCTCCGGTACGCGCTTTCGGCTCTGTCGGAATGACGCCTGTTTTCGCAGAACGCGGCGAAGGCGCCTATTTGATGGATGCCGACACCAATATCTACATAGATTACATTAATTCCTGGGGCCCGCTGATTTTGGGCCATGCCTCGCCGGTTTATACCAAGGGAATCGAAACGGCGATGATGCGCGGCAACACCTATGGTTTGCCGACGGGCATTGAAGTCGACATGGCGGAAACTATCGTCGACGCCGTTGATTCTATAGAAAAAGTTCGTATGGTCAACTCTGGTACCGAAGCGACTATGTCGGCCATTCGTTTGGCAAGAGGTTTTACCGGCAGAGAAAAAATCATAAAATTTGAAGGCTGCTATCACGGCCATGCCGACGGACTGCTGGTGAAATCCGGCTCCGGCACTCTGACTTTCGGTGTGCCGACCAGCGCCGGTGTCACTGAAGGCACCGCAAAGGATACCCTTGTGGCGACTTACAATGATCTTGATTCTGTCAAAGCGCTTTTTAAAAGCAATCCCGATGAGATTGCCTGTGTCATTGTCGAGCCCGTCGCCGGCAATATGGGGGTTGTTCCGCCGAAAAAAGGTTTTATGGAAGGCCTGCGGGAAATCACCGAAAATAACGGTGCGCTGCTCATTTTTGATGAGGTCATTACCGGATTTCGCGTGGCATACGGCGGCGCGCAGTCGCTGATGGGCATCAAACCCGATCTGACCTGCCTCGGCAAAATTATTGGCGGCGGTATGCCGGTGGGCGCCTTCGGCGGAAGAGCCGATATCATGGATTATCTCGCTCCGGATGGTCCTGTCTATCAGGCCGGCACCCTTTCCGGAAATCCCGTTGCCATGAAAATGGGGCTTAATACCTTAAACTATTTAAAAGATCATCCCGAGGTTTACACGAATATCGAAAACCTCGCCAAACGTCTTGAAAAAGGATTGAAGGCCAACATCAAAAAAACGGGAGTCAAAGCCACTGTCAACCGCTACGCCGGCATGACGACCCTTTTCTTTACTGAAGGACCGGTGACGGATTTCGGAAGCGTGATGACCAGCGATACCGATCTTTACAGCCGCTATTTCGCGAAGATGCTCGACGACGGTAATTTGATGCCGCCTTCTCAGTTTGAAGGAATCTTTATTTCCGCTGCTCATACTGCGGATGATATTGACAAAACCATTGCCTGCAATCTGGCAGCGCTCACCATGCTTCAGGAGGAAAAAAATGACTAAAACCGCTGTGCTTGTCATCAGTTTCGGAACCAGTTATCCCGAAACACTGGGCAAGACCATCGCCGCCATCGAAAATGATCTTGGCGCCGCTTTTCCCGAAGCCGATGTTTTTCGAGCTTTCACATCGGGAATGATTCGACGTAAAATCGAAAAGCGCGACGGCGTTCATATCGACTCGCCTTTAGAAGCCATTCAAAAAATCAAAGCGGAGGGCTATACCGATGTGGTTTGTCAAACCACGCACATTATCAACGGCACCGAATATGATCTCATGATGGCGGATCTTAAGCCCTACGCCGAAGCTTTTGACAGCTTCACTGTTGGCAGACCGCTGCTCACTACCCACGAGGATTATCAAGCGGTGACAAAAATCTTAGTCGACGCGCTGCCCAAAATGT
The DNA here is from genome assembly GCA_902784045.1 of uncultured Eubacterium sp. GTDB lineage: Bacteria > Bacillota > Clostridia > Eubacteriales > Eubacteriaceae > RUG12931. Next base: position 3,720 of record CACZTE010000102.1, read on the forward strand.
CTCCTGTCGACGCGTGGGTTTATATGGGCCATGGCAGCGAACACACCGCAAACAGCGCTTATCCCGCGATGAATTATTATTTTGTGAACGCCGGGCATCCCGAATGCCTGATGGGCACCGTTGAAGGTTTTCCCGAAGTGGAGGACATTGTGGGATCATTAAAACAAACCAATTATAAACGCGTTGGCTTATCACCGTTTATGATTGTAGCCGGGGATCATGCCCAAAACGATATGGCCGGCGATGATGAAGATTCGTGGAAAAACATCCTTTTTTCCGCAGGCTATGATGTCACCTGCGATGTACGCGGTCTTGGAGAAAATCCTGCGATTCGCGCCATGTTTGTCGATCATGCCAAGAATGGCAAACCGATTGCCTAAAAAATAATGCTATTTCGAGCCGGCTGTTTTAAGGCTCGTTAATCAGGAGGAAACATGAAAAATACCGTATATCTTATCGGCGCCGGGCCGGGGGATCCCGAGCTGATTACCGTTAAAGGCAAACGCCTTGTCGATGAAGCAGATGTGATTATCTACGCGGGATCTCTTGTCAATGCCGCGATTCTTCAGGATCATCGGCCGGATGCCGAAATTCACAATTCCGCTTCGATGACCCTTGATGAAGTTATTGACGTCATTGAAAAAGGCGTGAATGCCGGCAAAAAAGTTGTCCGGGTACACACCGGCGATCCGTCTATTTACGGCGCGATTCGCGAACAAATGGACAGACTGGACGCATTGGATATTCCCTATGAAGTTGTTCCCGGTGTCAGTTCTTTTGTCGCTTCCGCGTCGGTTCTCAAAAAGGAATTCACCCTGCCGGATGTGTCTCAAACCGTAATCTGCACACGTCTGGAAGGCAGAACGCCGGTTCCCGAAAGAGAACAGCTTGAAAGCCTCGCGTCTCACGGCGCGTCCATGGCCATCTTCCTTTCCGTTCATATGATTGACGAAGTGGCGAAGCGCCTGATGAATCATTATCGCCCCGAC
>CACZTE010000103.1 GCA_902784045.1 uncultured Eubacterium sp.
GTAAACGCACACGGGCGACGGAAGTCTTTCTTCTTCCTGTTCCAAAATATTGTACTTTTGCCATAATGTATTACCTCCCGTCTGTTAAATTGAAAGTTCTTCCGGCTGTTGTGCCGCATGCGGATGATCGGGACCGGAATAAACGCGAAGTTTTTTCATCACCGCATCGCCCAAAGGACCGTGAGGCACCATACCGCGAACCGCGTGATAAACAACGACTTCCGGTTTTTCCTGCATCATTCTGCGATATGTGACTTCTTTGAGGCCACCCGGATAACCGGAAAATGTTTTATACACTTTTTGATCAAGTTTTTTGCCGGTGAGTTTGACCTTATCGGCATTAACAATAACCACATAATCTCCGCAATCCACGTGGGGTGTAAAGAACGGTTTATTCTTCCCGCGCAAAATTGTGGCCACTTCCGTTGCCAGACGTCCAAGTACTTTATCGGTGGCGTCAACAACAAACCATTTATGTTCGACTTCCTGAGACTTAGCCATTTTTGTGGCATTCGCATTCATCTTAGGAACCTCCTTTGCCTAATAAACTATTTTTCGGATGCGCGGATAAAAGTGGGGGATTATCCGGCCATGCTGTATCGGGGCTTTTGATACAGGACATCCAAATGATATTTTAGACGAAACACACTGATAATGTCAATCATTTTTTTACATTATATGAAATAAATCAGAAAAATTTTCACTCATCTGATTCATAAATCACTTTTTCCATAATCAGCCCTTTGGCCGGCGCGGTTTTCCCCGCTTTTAACCTATCACGCAATGCCAAAATAGAAGGCATTTCATCCACTTCCCGCATCCCCATACCGATTTCCGAAAGGGTTCCGACAATGATGCGTACCATATGATATAAAAAGCCGTCTCCTTTAAAAGTCAAAATGATAAACTGGTCTTGTTCTTTAATATCAATCGCTTCGATAGTCCGCACCGTATCTTTCACAGAGCTTCCCGAGGCCATAAAGCATCTAAAGTCATGTTCACCAATCAAACATCGCGAAGCTGCGATCATTTTATCGATATTTAGAGGATATCGCAAATGCCATGCCAAATCCGAAAACAGCGGATTATAGACCTCTCCCGTATCGATACGATAGCTGTAAATCTTTCCTTTAGCGCAAAAACGGCTGTGAAACGTCTTAGAAACTTGTTCACTTGCAACAATGCGGATATCGCCAGGCAGATTCGCATTGAGTGCCGGTGCAAATCGTTCAGCGGGAATAGATGAGTCTGTGAAAAAATTCGCCGTTTGTCCCAAAGCGTGCACACCGGCATCCGTTCTGCCGGCACCATAAACAGTCGTGTCTTCTCCGGTTACCGTTTTGATAGCGGCTTTTACAGTCGCTTCCACGGTTATCGCGTTTTTCTGAATCTGCCACCCCGCGTAATGTGTTCCTTTATACGCTATAACAAGTCTGATATTGCGTTTTTTAACTGAATTACTCATTTTTAAGCTGTTCTAATTAAACGGAAAGGGAAGCGGCAAAGGTAGCTTATTCGCCGCGATAATCACCGCCGTAAACAACACAAAGACAACCAACGCCCAGGCGTCAAGCTTTGTCATTTTAAGCACCTTCATCCGAGTCCGGTTTTCTCCGCCGCGGTAGCACCTGGCTTCCATCGCCGTAGCAAGCTCATCTGCCCGTCTGAACGCCGAGACAAACAGCGGCACCATAATCGGAACCAATGCTTTCGCTCTGGAAATGAGATTTCCGGTTTCAAAATCGGCGCCTCTGGCTTTTTGTGCTTTAATGATTTTGTCTGTTTCTTCCATCAACGTCGGAATAAAGCGCAACGCGATGGACATCATCATGGACAATTCATGGGCAAAGCGTTTGAGACCCGGTATCAATCGAAGACCGTATTCCATGCCGTCTGTTAAATCCATCGGCGTTGTGGCCAGCGTCATCACACTTGTTCCCGCAACCAATAGAATTAATCGCACAGCCATATAAATAGATACGGCAATCCCTTCTTTTGTAATTGTCAAGATGCCAAATTTGGCAATCGCTGTTCCCGGTGTCATAAACACATTCAGTATCATCGTAAAACAGATGATAAAAATAATGCCTCTAAGCCCTCTCAAAACATATGAAAAAGGAATTTTAGAAATCAAAATGACAACGGTGATAAAAACAGCCGCCGCCAAATATCCCCATAGATTCTGTACGAAAAACAGCAACACAATATAGCCCAAAGTAAATAGTATTTTTGTTCTCGGGTCAAGTCTGTGAATTACCGAACCCGTTGGATAATACTGACCGATGGTAATATCTTTAAACACGATGAGGTCCTCCGAGCACTTGATCTATGGCCTTTGCAGCATCCTCCACGGTGAAAATATCATCGGGGATCTCCGGATATTTAATCCGAAGTTTTTTGATTAAATACGATATTTCAGGCGCGGCCAAGCCGATTTTTTCAAGGGTCTCCACTTCTCTGAAAACAGAAGCTGGCGTATCAAAAAAGACTTTTTCGCCTTTGTGTAGCACCAGTATTCTATCGGCAATACGGCTGATATCCTCCATACTGTGGGAAACCAAAATAACCGTCATCTTTTTTTCTTCGTGAAGTATTTTGATTTGACGCAAGATTTCGTTCCGGCCGTGAGGATCCAGCCCCGCTGTCGGCTCATCCAAAATGAGAATTTTGGGTTCCATCGCGACGACACCGGCAATGGCTACACGCCTCATTTGACCGCCGGAGAGCGAAAATGGCGATTTATCAAGAATGGTTTCGGGTAGCCCAACAAGCGCGACAGCATCCCGAACACGCCTGTCAATGGTTTTTTCATCCAGCTTGAGATTTTTGGGGCCGAAAGCCACATCTTTATAAACCGTCTCCTCAAAAAGTTGATGCTCCGGATATTGAAACACAAGGCCTACCGCGTGTCTTAAAGCGATCATGTCTTTTTTCTTTTGCGCGAAGACATCTTTTCCATCAATAAACACGGTTCCCGATGTCGGCTTTAAAATGCCGTTTAGATGTTGAATCAATGTTGATTTTCCGGAGCCGGTATGTCCAATGAGTCCTATGAATTCCCCGTTATCAATCACGGCGTCAATGTCCTTAAGAGCAACCGATTCAAAAGGACTGCCTTTGGAATAAATATGAGAAAGCTGTTTTATTTCAAGTGCCATATGCTCTCCGCCATTTCATCAATTGTTAACACATCAGCCGGAATATCATATCCCTTTTGCCTGAGCGCGTATGAAAGTTCCGTCATCTGCGGTACATCCAGTCCGATTTGATGCAGTTTATCAACCTGACAAAACACTTCCTTCGGTGTTCCTTCCATCACAATACGTCCATGATCCAAAACGATAATGCGGTCAGCATTTGTCAGTTCTGTCATATAGTGTGTAATATGAAGAACTGTCATTTTTTGTTCTTGATTGAGTTTACCGATTGTTGACATGACATCTTTTCGACCGAAAGGATCGAGCATCGCCGTCGGCTCATCAAAAATAATACACTCCGGCGCCATCGCCAGAATACCCGCTATAGCTATGCGCTGCTTTTGCCCACCGGAAAGCTGATGCGGTTTTTTTGTCCGAAAATCATACATATCAACTGTATTTAATGCTTCGTCCACCCGCATGCGGATTTCTTCAGAAGGTACACCTAAGTTTTCCGGTCCGAAGGCCACATCATCTTCCACAATAGTTGCTACGAGCTGATTATCCGGATTTTGAAAAACCATACCGGCAGTCTGCCTGATATCCCATATCCGTGTCTCATCTTTGGTGTTATGGCCAGCAATGAACACATCACCAGAAGTCGGCATAATTATAGCATTTAATAATTTTGCCAATGTAGACTTTCCGGAACCGTTATGACCGATAATTCCAAGAAATTCGCCTTTTTTAACACTGAATGAAACATCAAAAAGCGCTTGCTCGGCGGGATGATCCTCGGTTGCGGGATAGATATAATTTAGATTTTTGACTTCTATCAAATTTTCCATATCGTTATTAGTAGATATATAATAAGAAAAAAGAGGTTAAACCCTTCGGTCTAACCTCTCGATTTTTAATCGTATGCCGACTAGACGAGTTCAATCACAGCCAGCTCTGCTGCATCGCCTCTGCGTGGCCCGATGCGATAAATGCGGGTGTAACCACCCTGACGATCTTTGTATTTCGGCGCCACATCTTCAAATAATTTTGTGACGACATCTTCTTTGGTGATATAAGACAATGCTTGTCTTCTGGCGTGTAAATCGCCGCGTTTGCCCAAAGTAATCATTTTTTCCGTCACGCGTCTGACTTCTTTGGCACGGTCAACTGTTGTTTCAATTTTTCCGTGTTCCAAAAGAGAAGTTGTCAGGTTGCGTAACATGGCTTTTCTTTGATCACTGGGACGTCCTAATTTTCTATATCCAGCCATTATTTCTCCTTTGCCTTCCTGATTCGGCTCATTAAAAGTGAGAATCTAATCATGCGAAGCATTCCATGTTCAGACCTTTTAACGAATTTGCGGTTAACCATATTGCGCGTTTTATGTTTCCAATTATACATTATGCTTGTACAGATCATTTCAACGCTTTTATCGACATTTTACCGAGCAAGGCTTTAAACCAACCGAATCGTTTGTTTAAGATTTCACCGAATGGTTTTACGGTATTAATCTTTTGGTTTTTCTTCCTGACTGAGAGACAAACCGATTTCCGCGAGCTTATGCTTGATTTCGTTTAATGATTTGCGTCCTAAATTGCGGACTTTAATCATGTCTTCTTCGGTTTTTTGTGTCAGTTTTTCAACCGTGTCAATATTTGCACGTCTCAGACAATTGCTTGAACGGACGGACAATTCCAATTCTTCAATCGACATTTCGCGGATGCGGTCATTTTGATCAACTTCTTTTTCATCTTTAATTTCAACAATACTCACGGTATCCGTCAAATTGATGAAAAGATTTAAATGCTTGTTAAGCACTTGAGCCGCAAATGACAATGCTTCTTCCGGAGTTTTTGTGCCATCGGTCCAAACTTCCAAAATCAGTTTATCATAATTGATATCCTGACCGTGACGTGTATCTTCAACACGGAAATTCACTTTTCGAATCGGTGAGAAAATTGAATCCATCGGAATGGTCCCGGCGGGCATACCATCGTATTTATTCTTTTCGGAAGGTACATAGCCGCGCCCGGTTTGAATAAGCATTTCCATATGCAATTCAGCATCACTGGCCATAGTGCATATATGCATATCATCGTTGACAATCTCAACATCTGCGTCTGTTTGTATGTCGGCTGCTGTGATTTCGCCTTCACCGAAAGCATCAATTCGCAATGTGCGTGTTTCATCGGTATACATCTTGGCACAAAGGCCTTTGAGATTTAACAGAATTTCGATGACATCTTCTTTGATTCCGGGAATCGTCGTAAACTCGTTGACCACGCCTTCAATTTTCACACTGGTAATGGCAACGCCGGGCAGAGAAGATAGCATAATTCTTCTAAGACTGTTGCCGAGCGTTGTACCATATCCTCTTTCCAATGGTTCGACGATAAATTTTCCGTAAGTGTTATCTTCGGTTTTATCTACGGTGTCGATTCTTATTTTATCAAATTCGATTCTATTGGATTCAATCATTAAAATCTAAACCCTCCTAAATTCTTTCAAAACGACCAAAA
>CACZTE010000104.1 GCA_902784045.1 uncultured Eubacterium sp.
AGACCGAAGATTTGCATTTAAGCAAAACCTAAATCAGCGGTCTTATAATAGAGCCAATTATCACATAGGCATTATAAAATAAGGAGAAAGATCATGTTTATGTTTTGGTTTTTCGGCGCGTCGATGATCAGTTTTGTTTCCGGCGTTTTATCGGTATTGGTGGCGCTGATTCCCGGCGCGACACCGGTCAGCTTTATTCTCGCCCCGTTGGCGCTGATTACAGGTGTTTTGGGTATTACCTTCGGCGGCGGGAAAAGCCTTGCGGTCGGCGGCATCATCACCGGCGGCGTGGCGATTTTCCTTTCCCTCATCTTAGCTTTTCTATAAAACAAGTTGACGTATCATGAAAACGCAGCATGGATCAAGCCCGGCAGCAGCCGGGTTTTCGCGTATAAGCGGCGCGTTTTTCACCCCAAAAAATTGCGTGAAGAGGGCTTTTGATATACAATGACAGCAACATTTTTTTAATTCAAGGAGGTCATATCATGTTGGCAGTCGGCACACAGGCACCGGATTTTACATTGCCAGATCAAAACGGCGAGGAACATTCCCTTTCGGATTATCGGGGACAAAAGGTCATTCTCTATTTTTATCCCAAAGACAACACTGCCGGATGCACCAAACAGGCCTGCGGTTTCGGCGAACGCTATCCGCAGTTTCGCGAAAAAGGCGCTGTGGTCATCGGCGTGAGCAAAGACAGCGTCCGTTCCCACAAAAATTTTGAAACCAAGCACAACCTGCCCTTCACTCTGCTTTCCGATCCCGAACTTTCCGCTATTCAGGCCTATGACGTCTGGAAAGAAAAGAAAAATTACGGCCGCACCTACATGGGCATCGTGCGCACCACCTATCTCATTGACGAAGAAGGCGTGATTATCCGCGCCATGGACAAAGTCAAAGCCGCCAAAAATCCCGAAGAGATGCTCGAGGCATTGTCATGAGAATCATCCTTTCACCGGCGAAAAAAATGCGCGTCGTGCCCGACCATACGGCGCCGCTGACTCAGCCGATGTATCTGGATACGGCCAAGCGCGTCATGGCATGGTTGCGGGAAAAAGATGACGACACGCTCCAAAAGCTATGGGCTGTCAGCGATAAAATCGCCGCGCTCAATATCGCGCGCCTGGCGGAAATGGATCTCGATCATCCCCAAACCCCTGCGATTTTGGCCTATGAAGGCATCGCCTATCAATACATGGCGCCGGCGGTTTTCGAAGACGGGCATTTTGCCTATGTTCAAGATCATTTGCGGGTGCTGTCTGGCTTTTACGGCGTGGTGCGCCCCTTGGACGGCGTGACGCCCTATCGTCTTGAGATGCACAGCAAAGCCTCCATCGACGGCGCGAAAAATCTCTATGATTTCTGGGGAGACCGCATTTACCGCGGTGTGCGCGATGACAGCGGCGTCATCATCAATCTGGCCTCACGGGAATACGCCAAAGCCGTCGAACCCTATCTCACGGCGCAGGACACCTATATCACCTGCGTATTCGGCGAGCTTTCAGGCGGCAAAGTGGTCCAAAAAGGGGTTTACGCCAAAATGGCCAGAGGCGATATGGTGCGCTTCATGGCGGAAAACGCCATCGAGAATCCCGAAGACATTAAAAAATACAACAGAATGCATTACCGCTATTCGGAAGAACATTCCAAAGCTGACCGCTTTGTGTTCATCAGAGAACCCCGTCCTGCGGATTAAAGACCGACCGGCTTGCCGGTCTTTTTTAATCCCTTAAAAATTATTGCGAAACGCAATACACTCTGGCAACCATCAAATCGTTCTTTTTTGTAATGCGCGCATAATGATGTAACCGTCATGATGTGAATGATCTTTGCGAGATAAACCGAATCCGACAAAAAGGCTTCCCGCCGATTTGTCAAAAACCAGACTAAACATTAATTGATTGGTAAGCAAATGAGTTGATTGGGCGATTCGCTCCAGTTTCCGAACAAAAACCATCATTTGTCCGTTACGGAACATCGCGCGCCGATTGCTTCTTGTCATCTTCCTTCGTTTTTTCGATAATTTTAATACAGAATCATCGGACAGTATTGCCGGAATACCGGTTATTTCCTATGAAACGGAGGAAAAAATGATAAAGAAGATTAATGATTTTTTGGCGGGGGTGCCCATGACCATTGTCAGCGCTGTATCCCTTGTCATTAGCCTGGCTCTCAAAATTGCCGGCATTTCCGTGCCTGTGGATCCGGCGTGGATCGCGGTCATCGTCAGCGGATTGCCCCTGATTTATCTCGCGGTG
>CACZTE010000105.1 GCA_902784045.1 uncultured Eubacterium sp.
GATTATTGCCGATGGTTATCAGGTAAATTTGATCAAGGCAAAAAAGAAAATCGGAAAACAAATCAATCAATGCGAAAAAAACGGATATGCCGGATTTATGCTTTTCGGACGTGACGAGCAGGTGAAACTATTTGAATAATCAGCGCTTTCATATTATCGCGACCTCGGCTTTCGGGCTTGAAAGTGTCGTCAAAGATGAAATTAAACAATTGGGATACGATATCACACAAACGGAAAACGGCCGTGTTCATTTTGAAGGGGACGCGTACGCCGTATGTCTTTCCAATCTTTGGCTGCGTTGCGCCGACCGCGTTTTAATTGAGATTGGTAATTTTGAAGCAACAACCTTTGATGCTCTCTACGAGCAGACAAAAGCGCTTCCCTGGGAGACACTCATTCCCGAAGACGGATGTTTTCCCGCGGCAAAAATCAGTTCTGTTAAGTCGGCGCTTTTCAGTAAATCGGACGGACAGCGGATTGTCAAAAAAGCTGTTGTAGACCGTTTGACTTGTCAGTACGGTATAGAGGCTTTTCCTGAGAACGGTGCCAGATTTCCCATCCATATCCGTATGTTAAAAGATAAAGTGAGTCTTTGCATCGACACATCAGGCTCAGGTCTTCATAAACGCGGATACAGAGAACACGCGGGAGAGGCTCCGCTTAAAGAAACAATGGCGGCAGCAATGGTCAAATTGTCTCGCTGGCGGCCCGATCGGCCGTTTTTGGATCCTTTATGCGGCTCGGGAACAATTGTCATCGAAGCTGCGATGATCGGAAAAAATATGGCGCCGGGACTCGGACGCTCTTTTGTCTCGGAATCTTGGAATGATGCGTGGAAAAAGCAATTTGATTTTGCTCGAAGAGAAGCGCGAGACGCGCAAAACGATAAAGTTTTCAGACTATTGGGATCAGATATTGACGGAAAAGTTTTAAAGCAGGCTCGTGCCAACGCGACCCTTGCCGGTGTTTCCGATTATGTGGCTTTTCAAAAACTCCCGGTTGGGCAGATTTCCACAAAAAAGCATTTCGGCGTCATCGTGACCAATCCGCCTTACGGGGAAAGGCTTGGAGATGAGGCTGAGATGAAGGCATTGTATGCCGACATGGGGCGTGTTTTCTCGGAAATGCCTGACTGGTCTTATTTTATTCTTTGCGGCTATCCCGAATTTGAACGTTACTTCGGGAAAAAGGCAACCAAAAACCGAAAGCTTTACAACAGCATGATTAAAACCTATTTATATCAATATTTCGGACCACTACCCAGACGCAGAGACAGCGGGAAAATGGACAGAAATGAATGATAATTGTTCGACTTTTGAAGCGGTTTTTCAGACTTCGCGCATAAAATCAAAATAACAAAGCGTTGATTTTATGAGAATTCTGACATAAAATCTTTGCGGTTCTTTGTGTTTCAGGATTTGTAAAAGCCTAAAACCAATCAAAAGGGAACGTTATGAAAGAGGTATTTTTTATTTGCATTGTTCTGTTGTTGAAACATTTGATATTACAATGATAATTTTAAAAAATGTTGGTTTCTTTCGAAATGCGCTAAGCCAACAGAAACAGAGAAATCAGCAGTAAATGAATGATTAGAATCAACGGAAACCCGAGAGCAAAATACCAGTGGCGGGTTTTATGACGCCAAATATACATGCCCAAGGTTCCGCCTAAACTGCCGCCGATGATTACAAACAAAAACAGTGTAGCTTCAGGAACGCGGCGACCGCCGGTTTTCGATAAAGCCTTGTCATAACCCATCAGCGCGAAAGTAATGAGATTCACGGCGATAAGATAAACCGCGATAATCGGCAGAACAGGGGCTAAAGCAAAAGGCAAAACGAGAAAAATCAATGGCATCATCCTTTCAACATAATATGATGATGCCATCATAACATACATGGAGAAAAATATGCAGCACAATAAAAAAAAGAAAAATGATAATAAGGATGTTTTAAATAACGAAAAACCATCCGTTAGTGATTCGGGATTTATTGTTGTCGGCAAGAATCCCGTTAAAGAAGCGATGCGCGCGGGCAATCAAATTGACAAACTCCTTATCCAAAAGGATAATCATGACCATGTTTTAGGCGATATTGTGTCAATGGCTAAAAAAAGACACTTGATCGTCAAAACCGTTGACAAAAGGAGTCTGGATGCTATGGCGGAAGGGCAGCCTCATCAGGGCGTTGCGGCAATGATGGCGCCGTTTCATTTTCAAACGGTAGAGGACGCGATTGCCCTTGCGGAAGAGAAAGGGGAAGAGCCTTTTCTCATTATTCTCGATCATATTCAGGATCCGCATAATTTCGGCGCGATTGTCCGTTCGGCCAATCTTTGCGGGGCTCACGGAGTCATTTTTCCAAACAGACGTTCGGCCTCGGTGACAGCGGTTTCCGTTAAAGCGGCTTCCGGAGCGATGAGCTATACTCCGCTGATTAAAGTGGGGAATTTGAGTCAAACACTGACTCAGCTTAAAGAAAAGGGCTTTTGGATTGCGGTGGCGGACATGGATGGCGATTTTTACGGCGATGTAGATATGAAAGGCCGTTTCGCGCTGGTCATCGGAAGCGAAGGCAAAGGCGTGAGCGATGCCGTCAAAAAACAATGCGACTTTACGGCATCTATTCCTATATATGGCGATATTGATTCCTTCAACGCGTCATCGGCGGCGGCGATTTTGATGTGTGAAGCGGCAAGACAGCGTCATTGCGGAAAAACGACAACACCCAAAACAGCCGAAACACCTGATAATAAATCGACCCTCAACGCCCTGACCGATCAAATCTTATCAATGAATTCATAAATTTAAAAGGAGGAAGACCGTGAAAGAATATCTCATTATCGACGGATACAATGTGATCTATTATTCGGCTCAGGTTCGCGGTCTGTCCGAATTTGACTTAGAGGACGAACGGGAAAGCCTCATTCACGCCGCTGCCGATTACAGTGGCTACACCGGCTGTGAATTGACGGTGGTCTTTGATGCCTACAATCGTGAGGACGGCGATGAGCGCATAGAAAAACGCGCTGATATTCAGATTGTCTTTACACCCCATGACACCACAGCCGATGCTTATATCGAAAGGCTTGTATATGACATGACGGGAAGCATGCAAAGAACGCAGCGAAGGGAGCGGGATCTCATTACGGTTGTCACTTCCGATAACACTTTACAGCAGGTGATTTTGGCATGCGGCGCCACGCGAATGTCTTCCCGAGAATTTTTGGCGGAGATTAAACGTGTCAAGGCCGAAAGTGTCAAAGAAAAAAACAGAAAAGAACTTCCCGAACATCACCGGATTGCCGATACGATGATGCCGGATCTTCACGATACCCTCGATGCCATGCGTAAAGCGGATTACGATCCTGGCGCTGTCCGCTCTGCTCCCAAAAAACAAAAAAGCAAAAAAAAGAAAGAGCCGAAAGCATTACCGGCTGTCCAACAACCGTCATCCGATACATCTATCAAATCGAAAAAGAAAGTCCCAAAAAAACCAAAAGAAAAGACGGCTTTTAAAAAAGCAAGACATCCGCGTCAAAAGCAGCATAAAAAACCGGAGACAGTTTCCCAGAAGAAACTCGAAATGATTAAACGTCATAAAAGAACTTATGAATGAAACGATGATGTCGGTTGACGCAAAAATATCGGTGTTATTGATTAGAAATAAAAAAACAGATAGAAAAAACAATTAAATGCTTGACAATACAGAAATCATCGCTTATTATAATTGCGTTGCTTAAAACAGTGCGGGGAGTTGCCCGAGTGGCTAAAGGGGGCGGACTGTAAATCCGTTGGCTAAGCCTACGATGGTTCGAATCCATCACTCCCCACCAC